>CANHUG010000282.1 GCA_947462995.1 Verrucomicrobiales bacterium
GCCTGCAGCCGCGGCGGCGGCGCCTCCGAGGTCCTCGCCGCCATGAACATCCACCCAGACCGCGCACGCCTCGCCATCCGCGTCAGCTCAGGCTGGTCCACCACCCACGACTCATGGTCCGCCCTCGCCACCGCCTTCCTGAATCTCGCCCCGACCATCTCCTGACCAAAGTGGCACGGGCATCTTGCCTGTGACCTCAAAGCCAAAGCCTCCATCCCTCCCGCTTTTTCAAAACCAGCCTCGCCCCGCTCATCTCCTGACCAATCTTCGGGTTTGACTCCATCCCCCTCCCGCCTTCCCATACCCCAATCCGTTCATGCGCGCAGACGCATGCATTGCCCACCCTCCCATGCCGCCCTCCAAAAAATCCCCGGCTCCTCCTCCCGTCTCCGACGAAGCCCTCGACATGATCGCCTCATGGTTCCGCACGCTCGCAGAACCCAGCCGTCTCAAAATCCTCCGCGCCCTCGAATCCGGCGAACAGAATATCTCCCAACTCGTCGCCGCCACCGGCCTCACCCAGGCCAACGTCTCCCGCCACGTCCAGTCCCTCGCCGACGCAGGCATGGTCGGCCGCCGCCGCGAAGGCCTTTCCGTCATCTGCTTCATTTCCGATCCCGGCATCCGCGACCTCTGCGACACCGTCTGCCGCAATCTCCAGCAGCGCCTCGCCACCAAAGCACGCTCCCTCGGTCATCACTGATTTCCTCGCCCCGCCACTCGATTGCAGATTGCACCCGACCGCCATTCCCGCAACACTCCCGGGCATGCGCCCGTTCGCCGCCTTCTCTCTCCTGCTCGCCGCCCTCCCCGCCGCCGCTCAGCAGGCCCCGCCAGCCCCTCCGGCCCAGCACGCCGACTGGCTCGCCAAAATGCTCCCGCTCATCCCGCGCGGCTACGTCTGCCAGTTCGCCGCCTCCCCTCCAGTCATCGACGGCAAACTCGACGACGCCGCATGGAACGACGCCCCATGGACCGACGAATTCAAAGACATCGAAGGCGACGCCAAACCCAAACCCCGCTTCCGCACCCGCGCCCGCATGCTCTGGGACGAAAACAACTTCTACATCGCCGCAGACCTCGAGGAACCCCACGTCTGGGCCACCCTCACCAATCACGACGCCGTCATCTTCCAGGACCCCGACTTCGAAGTCTTCATCGACCCCAATGGCGATTCCCACGAATACTTCGAATTCGAAATGAACGCCCTCAACACCACATGGGACCTCTTCCTCCCCAAACCCTACAAAGACGGCGGCCCAGCCATGAACGCATGGGAAATCCCCGGCCTCAAATCCGGCGTCCACATCCGCGGCTCCCTCAATAACCCCGCAGACACCGACGAAGGCTGGTCCGTCGAAATCGCCTTCCCATGGAAAGCCCTCGGCGAATGCGCCCGCCGCCCCACACCCCCAGCCGAAGGCGACCAGTGGCGCGTCGGCTTCTCACGCGTCGAATGGCAGATCGAAATCAAGGACGGCAAATACGTCAAGGTGCCTAACACCCCGGAAAACAACTGGATCTGGTCCCCTCAGGGCATCATCGACATGCACCGCCCCGAACGCTGGGGCTACGTCCAGTTCACCCGCAAGCCCCCGGGCACCACCACGTTCTCCCCGGACGTCTCCGCCCCCGCCCGCAACCGGCTCCAGGAAATCTACTACGCCCAGAAGGACCACTTCGCACGCCACAACCGCTGGGCCGCTTCCCTCAAGGACCTCTCCATCAGCCCCGACCCCACCGACACCCTCGGCACCCCACTCATCCACCTCACCCCGGAAGGCTTCATCGCCACCGTCCCCCTCACTCTCCCTGACAAATCCTCCCGCCTCTGGTCCATCCGTCAGGACGCGCTCGTTCAGCCCCTCTCAAATCCATGAAATCCTTCCTCTCCTTCGCGCTCCTCGCCGCCCTCGCCCTCTCCTCCCCGGCCGCACCCGCCGCCGACTGGTGGCCCGCCTCCACCGCCGCCGCCCTCACCGCCGCCGGCCCTAACGCCTCGGAACTCTCCCGCGCCCTCCGCGAGGTCCCCGAAACCCAGCGCGACGCCATGCAGTTCCTCATCGACAACATGCCGCCCCCGGACCTCGCCTCCCTCAAGGCCGACTTCCTCCTCGGCCACGTCGCCGATACCTACGCCTCCATGGCCGTCGCCCCATGGGCCAGAGACATCCCCAAAGACATCTTCCTCAACGATGTCCTCCCCTACGCCTCCCTCAACGAACGCCGCGACCACGGCCGCCGCAAGGTCCGCGACATCGCTGCCCCGCTCGTCATGGGCACCAAAACCCCCGCCGAAGCCGCCCACGCCCTCAACCAGAAGCTCTTCCCGAAGGTCAACGTCAAGTACTCCACCAAACGCAAGAAACCCGACCAAAGCTCGCTCGAAACCCTCGAAAGCGGCATCGCCACCTGCTCCGGTCTCTCCATCCTCCTCGTCGAAGCCTGCCGCGCCGTCGGCGTACCCGCACGCATCGCCGGCACTCCCCTCTGGACCAACCTCCGCGGCAATCACACATGGGTCGAAATCTGGGACTCCGGCTCATGGCACTTCGCCGGAGCCGCAGAACCCGACGGCAATGGTCTCGACCACGGCTGGTTCAAAGGCGACGCCGCCGCCGCCGACGACTCCAAACCCGCACACCGCATCTACGCCAGCAGCTTCCGCCGCACCGGCACTTCCTTCCCTCTCGTCTGGGACCGCTCCATCAACTGGGTCCCCGCCGTCAATGTCACCGCACGCTACACCGGCGCTGCCCCACCAGCCGCCTCCGGCACCGTCCGCGTCCTCATCCGCGTCCTCGACAAACCTAACGGCACCCGAGTCGCCGTCCCCGTCTCCGTAACCGACGCCGCCGACTCCTCACGCTCCTTCTCCGGCACCAGCAGCAGCGACACCGCTGACCTCAATAACATCCTCCCCTTCCAGCTCGTCCCCGGCCACCAATACCTCATCAAAGCCGGCAAGGACTCCGCCACCACCTCCACCACCATCACGGTCTCCTCCGATCCAGACCAGATCACCACCCTCTCCCTCCCGGAATAACCAACCCCACCACCCGGTAACCCCGCTCTTCCATGGCTACATTTGAAATCGAACACACCGAAGGCACCCGCTGGGCCAAAATCACCCTCGAAGACGAAACCATCGTCACCGAACGCGGCGCCCTCTCCCACATGCGCGGCGACATCCGCATGAAAGGCCGCATCCCCGGCCCTATCCGCCTCATCCGCGCCGCCCTCTCCGGCGAAGATTCCTTCCGCCCCACCTTCTCAGGCACAGGCACTCTCTTCCTCGAATCCTCTCTCGGCGGCTTCCACCTCATGGAACTAGCAGAAGGCGAAAAATGGGTCGTCGAAAGCGGCGCCTTCTGGGCCTCCGAATCCCGCGTCCACCAGTCCTTCACCCGCGAACGCATCCTCACCGCCTTCCGCACCGGCGAGGGCTTCCTCGACTTCAAAACCAAAGTCGAAGGCCCCGGCAAGGTCATGCTCTGCGCCCCGGGCGGCGTCGAAGAAGTCATCCTCTCCAAAGACAGCCCAAATAAAGGCCGCATCGTCGTCGACGGCAAACAGGTCCTCGCACGCACCGCCTCCGTCACCCACCGCGTCCAGTTCCCAGGCTGGATGCCATGGACCAAAATCACCACCGGCGAACGCATCCTCCGCGTCTACGAAGGCGAAGGCCGCCTCCTCATGTGCACCACCCCCTACTGGCGCTTCAAAGTCCTCCAGGAACGCAAACAAACCCCCGGCACCCCAGACCCATCCGCCGGCTGACCATCCATCAACACGCCCCGTCCCGTAGGGACGACCGGTTAGGAGCCCCGGGTGGCGCGAAGCGATACCCGGGGTAACCATCCGGATATCCCATCAACCCCGTAGGGGTTGCACCCTCCGAACAAGCTAGCCGCAGGCTCTGGACTGCTGTCGGAATTACAGCTCTCCCTGCGCACGGAGTGCGCTTGCCAGCCCTCCCCCCTACAAGCCCGCCCCGCAAGGGGACGACCGGCGACCAAGCCCTCGCGCCTTCGCGTGAGACCGCATCTCCCTACACGCCCACCTTCTCACTTCTCACTTCCACCATGATGCGTCGGCCCCGCATCATGGTGCGTCGGCTCCGCATGCATCGTCTCCGCCGCCGGCACCGCCGTCGCCAGCAGCAACCGAGGCACAATCCCGCACGCCACCAGAAACACCACAAACGCACTCAGCGCCCACCGCTCCCGCACCAGCACATCCGGCACGTTCGGCACATCCTTCGGCAGCACCCCCAGAAACAGCACCCCGAACAAACGCATGATATGCACCGCATTCAATGCCGTCGCCAGCGGCAGCGCCACCCCCAGCAATGGATGACTCTCCAGCGCCCCGTGAAACAGCAGGTCCTCCGCACAGTACCCTAACGTCCCCGGCAGCCCGATCAGCGCCAGCCCGCACACAAGGAAAAATACCGCCAGCCTCGGAGCCCGCACCGCCAGCCCCAGTGGCCCCGCAGGAGCCAGCGCATCCGCCACCCGCACTTCCACCGCCCGCAATACACACGCCATCCCCATCGACGCCGCCGACACCACCATCCAGTGCACCAGCGCACCAGTCACCCCAGCCATATTCCGCGTCGCCAGCCCAGCCAGAATGAACGACGCCTGCGACACCGCGATCAACGCCAGCAATCTCCTCGGCTTCCGCTCCGCAAACGCCCGCACCGCCGCCAGCAGCGCACCCGCCAGCGCCACCAACCCAGCCACATCCATCACCATCCGCCCGGCCTCCGTCAATCCCTCAAGCTCCAGCCGCGCCACCATCAGCGCCCCCAGATGCCCATTGAACAGCAACCCCGCCGGCAGCAGCGGCCCACGCTCAAACAACTGCATCGTCCCCGCATGCAGCGGAAACACTCCCTTCCTCAGCACCGTCGCCATCGCCAGCAACCCGAACGCCACACCCCCGCCCTCCCGCAGCCCGCCATCCACCCCCGTCACCTTCAGCAGCACCACCCCCACCGTCAGCAACACCCCGGCTACTAGCTGAAACCAAACCGCTCGACCCAACCCCGCCCGGGACCCGAACATCCCCGCTAGAAACGGCACCAGCGTCAGCCACCAGCCCACCGTCATCACCCCGAGATTCGCCGCCGCATTCGCCAGCGACGTCCCTCCTAGCAATATCAGCACCCCGGCCAGAAACGACCCGTCCGCATCCCGCTTCGGTGCCATCAGCAGCACTGCCACCGTCATCAGCGCATAAAACACCAGCGGCAGCACCGTCAATGGCC
>CANHUG010000283.1 GCA_947462995.1 Verrucomicrobiales bacterium
CGGCGACCCTCTCCTCGCCATCGGCCGCTTCGGTCTCGGCCAAGGCCTCTCCTTCACCTCCGACCTCACCGAGAAATGGGGCGGCGAATGGCTCGCATGGGACGGCTGCGGCAAATTCTGGGCCCAGGTCCTCCGCTCCATCCTCCGCAAAAACGACACCGAGGGCATGGAGGTCCGCTCCGCCATCGACCAGAACCGCTGGCTCATCGACATCACCCGCCGCGACCCGGACGGCATGCCCGTCGGCAACCTCCAATGGGACGCCCTAGCCGTCGACGAAAACAGCCGCGAATTCCCAGTCACCATCGAAGAACGCGGGCTCGGCCGCTACTCCGCTTCCCTCCCCCTCGAAGGCCGCGAAAAACTCACGCTCCGCCTCCGCGACAAGGACAGCAACAAACTCAAGGTCCTCCACTACAACCGCCCGTCCCCGCCCGAATACCGCCTCACCCGCGACGTCCCACCAGCCCTCGCCGCCGCACCCGCCTTCGCCCCAGCCTCCGTCCGCGAAGGCCTCCGCCCAGCACGCACCCGCAAAGGCCTCGAATCATGGTGCTCCCTCCTCGCCCTCGCCTCCGCCCTCGGCAGCGTCGTCCTCCGCAGGGTCTAGCACACTGGCACAGGCATCCTGCCTGTGACCCCAATGCCGAAGATCTTGAAACCAGCCGCAGCAGGCAAAGTGGCACGGGCGTCCCGCCTGTGACCTCAATGCCTAAGATCTTGAAACCAGCCGAAGGCTCTCCCAAACGCCCCAACGGGGCCCAAAGGTGATAGCCTGGGGCATCGCCCCAGGTCACTCATAACATAAACAACAAGCCCTGAAAGGGCGGAACAGCCCCTTTCCTAACAATCCCCCTTCTCACTTCTCTCCAATCCCACCAGCGCCAGCTCCCGGTGATGCACCGCCATCTGCTGTAACCGCACCGTCCGGAACCCCATCGCCCGCATCGCCGCCAGCCATTCCCCCTGCGCCGACGCCTCCGCAAAATCCGTCAGCTTCAGCGTGATCACCGCCGAACGGATCGACGGACACATCCCAATGCACCGCCGGCACTCCGTAATCGCCACCGCCGGCGATTGATTCATGTCCGACATGAACCACGTCGCCCGCCCCCCAAGGTCACGCTTGCTCACCAAGGCCGCCGGCTTCCGGCAATGCACCACCCACGGCACCCCGCCAGCCTCCCCAACCCGCGGCATCTCCGCCACCGCCGACGCCATCACCACCGGAGCCAGCCGCGCCGGATCCACCCCGATCACCGACACCCCGCGCCGCAGCAACGCTAGGATCACCCCGCCCGGCGCACACCCCAGCTCCACCACCACGTCCTCCGCCCGAAACCTCAAATCAAAAAACCGCACCGCTTCCTCCAGCTTCAGCCACGCCCGCGACGGCGCATCCTCCGGCAACTCAATCCCGCTCGCTCCCCCCGGATCAGGACTCAGCAGCCGCCCGTGCCAGTGCACCCCCGTCCAGAAATCCTCAGGCCCCACCTCGATCACCGTCCCCACCACCGCCCCATCCGCCAGCCTCCCCTCCCCCACTCCTCCACCCATCCCCACCAGCCGCCCCTTCTCCAATCCCAGATGATGCACCACCATCCCAGCCCCTCCCACTCCCCTCACCACCGCCTCCGCACCCTCCCGCGTCCCCGCCTTCCCCGCAAATAAACTCAACCGCCTCGCAAACGCCAGCGGCACCCTCAATGCCTCCCGCCCGAACTCCCCCACCGTCTCCCCAGCCTTGAACGCCACCATCCCCTTCGCCTGAAACCCCGGCCGCCAATCCAATCCCGCCGCCCCCACCTCCAACTTCAATGCCCGCTCAGATCCCGAATTCGTCAGGGCCAGCAGATGGGGCGAGGTAAATTCAGTCACAACACTCATTCAGCAATTCTCTCCCCCACCGTGAATGGCGTTCCACCTCCCGGTCAATCCGCAATCCCTCTCCCCAAACCCTCCGCCCACTGCTTTTCTCCATCCCTTCATCTTCACACGTAACTCTCCGTCCGTAATCGGTAACTTGACGGCTCCAACCGCGTCTCGCATAGTGGAATCCTTAGGGTTCCCCCATCCCTTTCTTCACCGCTTCACCAGACCCTAACCGTCATGATCTCCATCAAGTCCCGTCTCGACTCCCATTTCCGCCTCGCCGCCGCCGCCGCTACCAGCGCCGCCGCCGTCAGCACCACCTCTTCCGCCAACGCCGCCGTCATCTACAGCGGCCTCCAGAATGTCCCGATCTTCCCGATCACCGACAACGGCGGCGTCTACTTCGACTTCGAAGCCCCCTTCACCTCCGCCCAGGGCACTCGCCCCGACGGCTGGGACGTGAACCCTTACGCCTCCGGTGCCAGCATCTACCTGGCCTCCAACACCGCCATCGTCCTCGCCGGTGCCACCGCCGCTGACCTCGCCTTCGGCACCCCCATCACCGCCGCCTCCCTCTTCTCCGGCAACGGCTTCAACGGTGGCGTCGCCATCCCCGCAGGATCCACCGGCCTCTTCGGCTTCCGCTTCACCTCCAATAACGCTGGCGGTCCCGTCGGCACCCTCTTCGGCTGGGCTCGCGTCTCCGTCGCCGCCGCCGGCAATGGCAATATCGTCGACTGGGCCTACGAAAACACCGGCGAATCCATCGCCGCAGGCGCAGTCCCGGAACCCAGCTCCCTCGGCCTCCTCGCCGCAGGTGCCCTCGGCCTCGCCCAATGGCGCCGCCGCCGCGCCTCGGTCTGATAAAGAGGCACTTCCCGTACCTCTCTCCACATCCCTTCCACAACGGGAGCGCCCTCCAAACGGCGCTCCCGTTTTGCTGCCCTCCTCATGCCCTCATCCCCGCGCAAAATCCTCCTCATCGGCTGGGACTCCGCCGACTGGCGCATCCTCGACCCTCTCCTCGCCGCAGGCGCCATGCCCGCTCTCGCCAGCCTCATCGCCCGCGGCGTCCGCGGCAACCTCGCCACCGTCGAACCAGTCCTCTCTCCTGCCGTCTGGACCACCATCGCCACCGGCAAATTCCCCTTCCGCCACGGGGTCCTCGGCTTCGTCGAACCAGACCCCCTCTCCGGCGGCGTCCGCAACACCGGCAGCTCATCCCGCCACGGCGCTGCCCTCTGGAACATCCTCTCCCACTCCGGCCTCCCCTCCCACTCCATCGGCTGGTTCGCCAGCCACCCAGCTGAACCCATCAACGGGCTCTGCCTCAGCGACCGCTTCCCCCTCGCCACCGCACCCCTCTCCGCCCCATGGCCGGTCCCCGACGGCTCCATCCACCCCCCAGACCGCGCCGCCTCCCTCGCCACCCTCCGCGTCCACCCAGCCGAAATCGAAGGCGATCAACTCCTCCCCTTCGTCCCCTCCGCCGCCTCTCTCGACCAATCTGACGAACTCACCCGCTCCCGCCTCCAGCAGATCGCCCTCATCCTCTCCTCCACCGCCTCCCTCCAGGCCGCCGCCACCCACGTCCTCGAACACGAACCATGGAACTTCCTCGGCGTCTACTTCCGCGCCCTCGACGAATTCGCGCACCATTTCATGCCGTTCCACCCGCCCCTCCTCCCGGGCGTCTCCCCTGCTGACGCCGCCACCTACGGAAACGTCATCACCACCGCCTGCCGCTTCCACGACGCCATGCTCGCACGCATGCTCCACCTCGCAGGCCCGGACACCACCGTCATCCTCGTCTCCGACCACGGCTTCGAAAGCGGTCACCTCCGCCCCGGCACCCGCGCCGATCAATCCTCCTCCATGGCCCAATGGCACCGCCCCTTCGGCATCTTCGTCATGGCCGGCCCCGGCATCGTCTCTAACGAAACCATCACCGGAGCCACCGTCCTCGACATCACCCCCACCATCCTCCACCTCTGCGGCCTCCCCGTCGCCGACGACATGGACGGCAAGGTCATGGTCACCGCCCTCGAAAACCAGGATCCCATCCGCCGCATCCCCTCGTGGGACCACATCCGCCCCATCTCCCCGAACCAACCCGTCTCCTCCACCAGCGCCGCCGAGGAAAAACTCCTCATGGATCAGCTAGCCGGCCTCGGCTACATCGACGACGCCACCGCCTCCGCCGCCGAACTCGCCGCTCAGGCCGCCGCCGAACTCCGCTACAACCGCGTCGCCTCCCTCGCCCAGGCCTCCCACCTCGTCGAAGCCTCCTCCGAAGCCTCCTCCCTCGCCGACGACTTCCCCTCCGTCCTCCGCTATCGCCTCAAGGCCATCCAGGTCCTCCTCATGCAGGGCAATCTCCCGGACGCCGCCGCCGCCCTCCTCGCCGCAGAATCACTCTTCGGTCCCTCCGAACCCATCGCCCGCATGAAGGCCAATCTCCTCGCCGCCTCCGGCCAGCCAGCCGATGCCCTCCTCGCCCTCGACGCCCTCCCCACCGACTCCCAACTCCCAGCCGTCCACGAACAATACGGTTCCTTCCACCTCCAGCTCCGCAACTGGCCAGCCGCAGAAGCCGCCTTCCGCCGCGCCCTCTCCCTCGAACCCGACAACCCCGGTGCCCTCCTCGGCCTCGCCAGCGCCCTCGCACGCCAGGACCACAACGATGACGCCGCCGCCGCCGCACTCAAGGCCCTCGAACTCCAGTACTGGTTCCCCGCCGCTCACTTCCGCCTCGGCGCAATCCTATCCAAATCCGCCGACTTCGAACGCGCCGCCGCTTCCTTCGAAACCGGCCTCTCCATGCAGCCCGGCAACCTCATGGCCCATCGCTACCTCGCCAGAATCTACCTCCGCCTCGGCCAGCCGGATCGCGCCGTCGCCCACCGCGCCGTCGTCCGCGCCCTCACGGCGAACTCATCCACCGCGCCCGGTAAAACCTCCCAGGCCCAGCCCGCGTCAGCGGCACCGTCAGCACATTCCCGTTCATGATGTGCGTGCTCTCCGTTCCCCACACCCCCAGATTCACCGAACTCTCAATCCGGTAAATCCGTCCCGCCGCATCCGGCAGCGTCAGCTGTAATCCCGTCCCGCCAGTCTCCGTCAATCCCAGCCGCGGCACCAACACCGGTGCCGTATTCACCAGCCCGCCGCCCGTCACGGTCTCAACCTCTAACTCAAGATCAAATCCCACGTCGCTGCTCGTCGCTGCGTTCTGCCGGATCTCCGCCGCAAACACATTGTTCCCCGCCGTCAGCGCAGAAACCGCCAGCGGCACCGTCAGCCACGTCTGCTCGTCCGCCCCGCCCACACTCGCCGTCGCCAGATCCGCAGGCCCGGGATTGTCAGGAAGATTGTTCACCCAGATCCGGTTC
>CANHUG010000284.1 GCA_947462995.1 Verrucomicrobiales bacterium
CGGTGATTTGCGGGCCTCACATGGAGAATTTCACGCCGCTGATGCAGTTGCTGCTGGGGGCGGGAGGGATCACGCAGGTGGAGGGGATGGGAGCGTTAGGGGGTGCGGTCAGTGAAGTGCTGCGGGCACCGGAGGAGGCGCGGGCGGTGGCTGAGCGGGGCAGGTTGGCGCTGGAGCAGCATCGGGGGGCGACGCGGCGGTCGGTGGCGGCGATCGTGGAGGTGGTGGGGGTGTGAGGGTGCGGACTGACGTTTTTTGCGGGATCGGACCGTGCTGCTTACGGAGTTGGTGTCTGTGGCTTTCCCTAATGTGGACGCGGGTCGTCGGGAGCCGGGGGTGGCTGGGCGGAGGGATTGAATCTGCTGCCGTGGTTGGTCATGAAGACGATGCCATCGCTGAGACGGGCAAGGGTGGTCACGTTAGTTGAGGAGGGCCGCTGAAGGTGATTGCCATGCATGGCTTCCGGATTTCACAATGATGATGAGGCCAGCCATGGGACTGCGATGGCAAGCGAGATGGCGAGGTGCCATGGTCTGCCGAGGCGAGTGAGCTGCATGCGATTGGTATCGTTGCTGGGTGGCGGCCGAGTTCAGCGTGCGGAAAGCGATGGCTGTGATCAGTTGCCGCTGTGCGAGTAGGTCCGGAGGAAGAGTTCGATATCGCTAACTGAGTTGATGAAGGCATCGAGGCCGGCGCGTTCATCATTGAGGAGGCTGTAACCTGGGATGACGAGTTTCCACTGGGTGTTCCAGACACTGCGGCCGACGAGACGGCTGGAGGTGAACTCCGAGGGCATCTGATTGTAGAAGTAGGCGCCGTCGTCCACCGCGCGGAACGCCTGATGTCTGCGGGGAATCCAGAACTGTTCTGCGAGTGATCCTTGCGGGGTGAACACCTGGGTTGAGCCGAAGGGGTTGCCTCCGATGTTGAGGGGCAGAGGCAACGCCTGGTCCTGAACGTCCCATGAGCGAATGACGGGAGAATCGCCGAGTGCGGGGGCGCGCATGAGGTCGAGGCCGCAAGGGATGAGGTACACGTAGGGCGTCGCGCTGAGGGCGTTTGCCTGGTTGTTAGCCGGGCCGCCGGCATTGGGTGTGCCCTGACGCCATGGGTCCATGCCGATATAGCCTGAGAAGACCACGCCGACGGAGGAGATCTTGGTGGCGAAAGCGGATTGGGTGAAAACGTGATCACCGGCTGCCAATGGCCACCCGAAGAAGTTGATTCCGGCCTGAATGGTGGTGGAAAACGGGATGACGATTCCCGGCACGGGTGTGTTGTTAGATTTGACGAGATTGGCGCAGTGGTTCAGGACGTCGGGGTCGTTGCGAAGGTCGGACTTGATGCGCTGCTGGAGGATCTGGCGCCACATGAGGTCGTCGTCCGAGGAAGTGGAATCGGTTTTGATCCGGAACAGTTCATGGCGGAGCGAGAACAGAGTGCCGTTGCGGTCAGGGTTGTTGATGCCGAGGCGGCCCTTGGCGACCGAGTATTCATCGCGGAGGACGGCGAGGGCGGAGGCGAGGCCTGCGTCGCCGATTCCGGTGCGGACCGGGTTGCTGCCGGAGAATTCGCCGAGGCTGTAGGTTCCGAGGATGTCACCCAACAGGCCCTTGCCGAGGGGAGTGCCGAGCAGGCCGGTTTCGTAGTCGTAGGCTTTTGCGGCGAGGAAGGAGTAGGTCTGGGCGAGATTGAAGAGGGATTTGTACTGTTCGAGGAATTCGTGGCGCATGTCGCGGTAGAGCACATCACCATTGCGGAATTTCTCGATGGTTGCGGCGGCGCGGCGGCGGAATGACTCGCGGTCGTTCTGGATGCGATTGGATTTTGCGAGGATGACCGACACCCGTTCGAGGGCGGATTGCAGGCGGACGATGGAAGCCTCGACCTCGTTCGACTGTTCGAGGAGTTGATAGTAGAGCTTTTCGTATTCGACGATCGTCCGCTTGATTGCTGCCTGATGGGCGATGTCTTCGGCGAGGTCATCGGCCTGCTGGAGGAGGTCATCCGCCTCGTTTTCGAGGCTGGCGGCGGCCAGTTCGGAGGCGACGGCACCGAGTTGCAGGCTCTGAGCGGCGAGAGTTGCGGCCACGAGGGAAGCGCTTTTGCCTGCGAAGGCGAAGTCGAAGGTGCTGTCCGGGAAGGCCTCGGACACTGCGCCAGCCATGTTCAGGGTGAAGTCTCCCGAGACCGAAAGGTAAGCGGCACGGACCGATGCGGTGCGGGCGGCGGCCGCTTTTCGGTTTGCCTGGTCCTGCAAGTCATCGGAGGCAGACTTGTCCCGGGAGTAGTCGTCCATGATTTCGGAGATCATGCTATAGCTGCGGGCGAACTGGAGGTCGGTGCCGAAATAGGATTGAGAGGATTTTCTGACGGCGGCCTCTGCGAGGTAGATATCCCGGAGGGCCTGCTGGATCTGTCCTGGTTCTGCGCGCGATCCCTTGTCTGCTGCGAACTGATAGGGTCTTGCGGGATCGATGCGGTAAGTGCGCGTGGTGAACTGAACTCCGCCAGCGTAGTCCGGGTTGAGACGGAGCCATGCTTCATCGGCGGTCCACGTGGTGAAGCTGCCAGTTTGGAGCGGGGTGCGGACCTCGATGTCGTAGCTGCGAGAGAGATCGACCAGTTGGGGTGGGGGGTCGATGAAGTAGTAGTTGTAGAGGTCTGGACCGTTGTAGCCCTGTTCGTAGATTCTGCCGGGGCCGATATCGCCGGCGTAGGGGGTTCCGAGAAGGTCCTTCAACTGGTATTCGTAGGCCTTTTCCTGCTCATTGACGCTGTGGATGTATTCGTCGAGGACACTGGTGGAGCCGCGCAGTGCATTGCTCATCAGCGACGCCTGAGTGAAGGCGTGTTTGGCGTTGACGGAGGCGCTGGTGGCGCGCTCGAAGATCTGTTCGAAGTGGGTCTTGCCGGTGGCGACTTCCGCCGGGGAGATGTCGAAAGCGATGGCATCTGCAGGCAGGCCCAGACTGTTGAGGTGGTCCTGGAATCCTGTGACGAGGGTACTGACATTCTCGGCGATGCTGACCAGTTCGTTCAGTTCCGGCACGGTGGAGCGGTCGATTTTGCGGATGCCTTCCTCGGGAGATTTCTCGGGAAGCATGGCATTGGCGGAAAGCCAGTTGAAGTATGTTCCCTGGGAGGTGCTGGAAGCCCAGTCGTCGATGCCCCAGTGGCGGGATTCGCCGGTGGAGGGGTTCTGGGTGGGATTTCCGGCACTATCGAGATCGGCGAAGCTGCTCCAGCCGTTGTCGATCGAGGTGCGGTCGAGCCGAGCGGTGAAGTCGAGGATTTGGTATCCGCTGCGGGCGACTGCGGCGGCGGCGGCGGCGAATTTTCTTTCGTCATAGTAGTCGATGGAGACCGGTTGTCCGGCGACGTCGACGCTTTCGCTTTGCGGGACCCATGTGAAGAAGTCGTTGTTGAGGAGCTTGTAGTATCCAGTGAGGGCGGTGAGGTAGTGGCCGTAGGCGTCGCCATGGCCCTGAGGGAAGAGGCGGGCTGCGTCGTCCTCATTGAGGTCTCCATCGGCTGCGGGGTCGTCGGACTTTTCGTAGATCTGATAGTTGCTGGCGTAGATGGCCTCGCCGGAGAGGATGCCGCCGGTGTAGTTCCAATAGAGACGGTTGTAGGCTGGGGCGACGGTGGTTCCTGGGGAGAGGAAATCGTCACGACCACGGAGGAGGGCGAGAGTTTCTTCGAGGAGGTTCGGGACCTGCCCTTCGAAAGCGAAGCGGGAGGAACTGATATCGGTGGTTCCGTTGGCGGTGTCGACCTGCAGGGTGGGGTTCATGGCGTCGTCGTAGGCTTCGTTGCCGAGGCTCATGTAGAGGTCGTTGAGGTATCCGGCGGCGAGCAGGAGAGTCTGATTGACGCCTGCGTCGTTGTAGCCTGCGTCGATGCTCTGAGCTTTGACGCGGTTGAGGACGGTTTCGTAGATTTCGATCAGGCCGAACTCGTCGATGTTATCGAGATTGAGAGCGACATCGCCTTCCCAGCGTTTGCCGGCCTGGGTGAGGATGCTGACGTCGGTACTGATAGGGTTGTTGAAGAGGTCGGTGACCCGCTGATCGAAGGGATTGATGCCTTCGAGGACGCGTTTGACCCAGCTTTCGACGAGTTGAGGAGAAGTCCAGTCGCTCCATTCTGCTGAAGCCATGCCGCTATTGGGTATTGGGCGATAGCGGACCGTGTGGAAAGTGTCCTGGAAGATGAGGAGGGGATTGCCGAGGGGGGAAGCAGCGTCACCGCCGAGGACGACGATGTTCTGGAGAGTGGCGCCGGCGGCGCCGAGTTCGGTCCACTGGCTGCTTTCCGAGACGTTGTCTTTCCGGGTCTGGACGGCCAAGCGCAGGTTTACGCTGGAGGCTGGGCTGGGCAGGCTAGTGGAGGCCGAGTAGATGGCGACTTCGATGCGGCTTGTTGCGGCGAGGCGTGTGGAATCGATTTCGAACTGGAGGCTCAGGCCGTCGGCGTCGAGCCCGGCTCGGGCTAAGGTTGCGGGCAATCCGCCTGGCGGGTTGATTCCGGGTGGCAGATTGTAGGCGAGCTGTGGCAGGTTATTGATGTAGAGGATGAATCCCTCATCCTGTCTGAGGCTGGCGGAGAAGATGGCATTTCCGACGGCGTCCGGCTGCGGGGGGAGGTCGGTGGCGAGTTTGAGGATGCGACCTGGCAGGCCCTTGGCCTGGTCGTAGTCGGGAGGGGTGTTGATGGACAGGCTGGTGCCGCTGTCCCGGTTGATGGTGGTGATTGCCGAGTAGGTGAGTGGATTGGCCTGAGATGGCAGGCTCTGGGGGCTGGTGAGGAGGTTCCATTGGGTATCGGTATTGCCGACCACCGTGGACTGTCCGAAGGTATAGGTGGGGGGTGCCGAGCCATTGACTGCGGTGGCGAAGCGCCAGTCGAATTCGTAGTTGCCGGGTTCGGCTGCGAAGTCGCCGGAGTGGCGGAGTGTCACCTGTTCATCGAGAGGGTTGGAGGCGGGGATGGCCTTAAGGTCGCCCTGATAGAGGCGATCGGTGATCTTGAAGACATGAACGGTGATTGGTTCGCCGGTTTCAGTGAAGGCTTCGCCGTCCTGGACGAGGAGGCTGACGAATCCTGTGCCTTTTCCGGTGGCGGTTAGGGCGTAGGAGTCCACGGCGGAGTCGGAGTCGACGGGGACGGGAAGATCGGACACGCCGGCTTTGGTGGAGCGCGAGGTGTTGACGATGTAGGTTCCCGGGCGGGCAGGGTCCTCGACGAAGGTTTC
>CANHUG010000285.1 GCA_947462995.1 Verrucomicrobiales bacterium
ACCAGCAAGAACGATGATCGACGAACTGAGGAGTTTCATAGTTTGTTTGCAGAACAGCTTACCACCCTACCAGATCCAGCGAAACTCCATCTGCAACCGGGACATCCAAGCACGCCCTTTCGAACCTCACGACTTCACTTTCGAATCAACCGCCGGACAGCCGCCCTCAGCCCCCCGCACCCTCAGCCCGGCGCATTCGCATCCCGCTGAAACCACAGCACCACTCGCCCGAACAACACATGGTCGCCCGCGCCCGTCACTGGCGACACCACCCGGAACCGGATCGTGTTCGCTGACGAAGCACTGATGTGCTGCGTCGCCACAATGTGCTGCACAAACAACGTCCGCGCATTCCCGAAATACATCTCCCGTCCCACCTCGACCCCATTCACATCCACCGCCAAACCGATCTGCAACCCCTGCCCGGTCACCACCGCACTGTGCAGTTGATACTGCAGCAGCAGCTCATTCCCCTCCGTCAACGCCACCCCGGCAGGCAGCAGCGCAGAAAAGGATACTTCAGTGCGCTCCCCAGGGCCGGCAACTGGATCAAGCCGGAAGGAAGTAGAGGAAAGGACGCGGTAGTCAGCAATGATGGCCATGGCGCATGAACCTACGCCCACCAACGCCCGCAGCGCCAGCAGAATCCGCTAATCTGCTGCACCAGTGTAAGGCGGGCTGCACCAGTCACAACCGCCGCACCATCACCGTCGCTCCCTCCACCCGCAGCACCTCCACCCTCGCCCCCGCCTCCACCGCCGTCTCATCAGGCACCACCGCCCGCCACTCCTCCGCCCCGATCCGCACCCGACCCGATCCTCCCCGCCCCTCGATCCCATCCACCACCGTCGCCGTCAGCCCGATCATCGCCTCCGTCAGCACCGGCCGCCCGTCCGCATTCCGCCACAACCGCCGCGCCAGCGGCCGGATCATCCCCAGACATGCCACCGACGCCACACAGAAAACCCCCAACTGCCCCTCAATCCCCAACCCGGCCTGCGCCGTCGCCAGCGCCGTCACCAGCGCCGCCACCCCGAAACTCGCCGCAAAAAACGAAACCGTCAGCATCTCCGCGATGAGCAGACAGATCCCCGCAATGGTCCAGAGGTGCCACGGTTGCATAGTCATCAGAAGCTGAATTCCAGCGACGCCCCGAATCATCCGCAGGCTTCGCCTCCCTCCTTCTACACCGCCACCCGCACTTTGCAATCGCACCCGACCCGCCTCAATCCTCGCCAGGCCCACGCGCCTTGTCGTACGCCTCGATGATCGCCTGTACAATCCGGTGCCGCACCACATCCGCTCCACCAAACCGGCAGAACGCAATCCCATCAGTCCCAGGCAGAATCCGCATCGCCTCCCGCAACCCCGACGTCTGCGGATCCTTCAAATCCACCTGCGAAGGATCCCCCGTAATGATGCACTTCGAATACTCCCCGAGCCGCGTCAGAAACATAAGCATCTGCGCCCGCGTCGTATTCTGCGCCTCATCCAGAATAATGAAACTCCGGCTCAGCGTCCGACCCCGCATGTAAGCCAGCGGCGCAATCTCAATCTGCCCCCGGTCAATCATCTTCTCAATCTCCTCCGGCTCCAGCATGTCATACAACGCATCGTACAACGGCCTCAGATACGGCAGCACCTTCTCATTCAAATCCCCGGGCAGAAACCCTAGCGCCTCACCCGCCTCCACCGCCGGCCGCGACAACACAATCCGCTGACAATCCCCAGCCTTGTACGCCGCCACCGCACACGCCACCGCCAGAAACGTCTTCCCCGTCCCCGCAGGCCCGATCCCGAACGTCACATCGTGCGACCTCACCGCCTGCAGATACGCCAGTTGCCCCCGCGTCCGCGCCACCACCGGCGGCTTCCGCGGCGACCCCGCCAGCTTGATCGACGCAAAATCCTCTATCTTCCCAGCCACCGCAGGCACCGCCGCCTTCACCACACCCAATCCCTCCTGCTCCATCGCATAACGGAACATGTGTGTGTTGATCTCCGTCCCCTTCCGCCGCGCCTTCTCCAACTCCCCGAACACCCGCCGCACCCCAGCCACCCGATCCTCCTCACCCTGCAGCTTCACCCACCCGTCCCGCGTCGTAATCCGTACTCCCGATTCCTTCTCCAGCATCTTCAGCAGCGCCAGATCATGCGCAAACAGGCTCTGCAGAAAGTGAGGCGTTTCGTATTCGAGTGTTTCCGTGTGCATGCAAGCTAGTCAGGCAATTGGCCGCCAGGTCACTTCCAGCCGTACACCAGCGCCCAGTCTATGTCATCCTTCGTCTTCCCCGTAATCTTGAAAACCACCAGATACGTCCCCGTCTTCTTCGGATCCACATGCACCGCCGCAAAATCCGACCCGGACCGCTTCTCCGCACTCACCTTGTTCCCCTTCGCATCATAAACCTCAATCTCCAGCTTCACCTCCGCCTCCGTCGACGTCCCCAGCCAGAACCACACCTGATTGCCTTTGAACAACTGATGCTTCACCATCTTCTGCTCCCCGGCCTTCAGCGTCCCCTTCCAGTACTCCTGACGCAGCTTGAACCCGTCCTTCACCTGCTCCATCGCTCCCTCCAGCGCCGCAGAATGCGCATCGTCCACCACAGCAAACGCCGGCGGCACCGCCAGAAAGAAACACACGCACGCCACCGCAGCAGCTCGCAAACTCTTCATCGTCATAATCCCGCTGGCACTCATGTTCAGCCTTTCGTTGTTATGGATTTCACCAGCCCCGCCGTGATCCCGTGCATCTCCCGCACCGCCTTCTCACTCAGCGTGTCGTCCCCGCTCTGCATGATCTCACGCAACCGCGCCACCCCGTCCGCAATCGCCTTCAGCTTATCCGCATTCCGCGCCCGCGTCAGCATCTCCTCCAAGGCATCATTGAAATAATCCGCCAAGTCAGGCTGCAGCAGCAACTCCGCACGCTCCCCGGAATACGCCTTCATAATCACATCCGTCGCCACCTCCGTCCCACGCAGCCACCCGCCCACCGACACACATTCCGCCAACGCCCCGTCCCGCATCGATTCCATCTTCGCACGCACCGTCGCCTGCGTCGCATCCAGCTCGCTCCGCACCGCTTCCCACTTCGATCCCTTCGCCGCATCGTCAATCGCCTGACAATGCTTCAGCACATCCTCCCGCAACCCCAGCGCCGTCGCCAGCGCCAGCACCTCCCGCCCGATATTCTCCACCGTCTTCCGATCCTCCGCCTGCACCCCGATAAACCCGTCCGCCACCGTCGCTCCCAGCAGCAACGCCACATCCGTCCGCTCCGTAAACCCAGGCCGCCCCGGCGTCGCCACCTGCGCCTTCCAGTCAGGATCCCCCAGCTTGTCCAGCACCGCAAAAATCTCGCTCGGCACCGGCACAATCACCTCATCCACCACCTGCCCCGGAAACTGCGTCAGATCCAGCTCCCCGCCTCCCTTGTTCGGCGGCACCACCGGCGGATCGTCCGCACGCAGCACCCCTACACCAAACCCCACCGCCACCGCGGCCAGCAGAAATCTCACAGGAGTCATGACGAACACTGATGAACTCATCCTCCCTCTCTATACCAGCCACCGCCAATTGCCAGCGGGAACCATACCCATCCCGCCCGCACTTGCGTCCCGCACCCCGAACCCGCGTCCCTGATACCGTCCCGTCGATCCCCTCTCCCGCCATGCCCCGCCACCTCCTCCGCAATCTCCTCCTCTCCCTCCTCGCCCTCCTCGCCATTCCCGCTCCCTCCATCGCCGACACCACCCTCTCCTTCCCCGTCCAGCACCGCCCCGCCACCCCACACGGCCATCCCGTCGTCCTCTCGCCCGCCTCATGGCAGGCCTCCGAATCCGCCATCATCCTCTGCGACTTCTGGGACTCCCACACCTCCGCCCGCGCCGCCCACCGCGTCCAGCAACTCGCCCCGCGCATCGCCGCCGTCATCGCCGCCGCACGCCAATCAGGCGTCCTCATCATCCACGCCCCCTCCGATACCATCCCGTTCTACCAGTCCCACCCGGCACGGCAACGCACCCTCGCAACCCCCGCCGCCCCCGACCTCCCCACCGACTTGTCAGGCTGGCTCGACCGCCTCAATCCAGCCGAAACCGCCGCCGGCGACCCCATCGACAGCTCCTCCGGCGGCAGCGACGACTCCCCCGAAGAAGCCCTCGCATGGCAGGCCGTCCTCCAGCGCGAAGGCCGTCTCACCTCCCGCTACCCATGGAAGCAGCAGCACCCGCTCGTCTCCATCGACCCTGACAAAGACTTCATCTCGGACCGCGGCACCGAGGTCTGGAACATCCTCCGCGCCCGCAACATCCGCCACGTCTTCATCGCCGGGGTCCACACCAACAAATGCATCTGCGGCCGCTCCTTCGGCATCCGCCAACTCGTCCGCCACGGCATCGATACCGTCCTCCTCCGCGACCTCACCGACGCCCTCTACAACCCCGCCGAACCTCCCTTCGTCCCCCACGTCCACGGCACCAGTCTCATGGTCGCACACATCGAACGCCACCTCTGCTCCACCGCCCTCAGCTCCGCCGTCTTCGGCGGCACCACCCCGCCCCTAACCGAAGACTCCCGCATCCCTGTCGCCGTCCTCACCGGCGAAAACGAATACCACACCGCTGAATCCCTCGCCCCATTCTTCGACAAAGACGGCACCGAATTCCGCCCCTCATGGATCAGCGCCCCACCAGACGCCCCCGGCGATCTCCTCCAGTCCGACGCACTCGACCACGCCGCCGTCATCCTCGTCTCCATGCGCCGCACCGCCCTCTCTCCTAACGCCATGGCCGCACTCCGCCGCGCCATCTCCCGCGGCGCCGCCGTCGTCGGCATCCGCACCGCCAGCCACGCCTTCGCCCTCCGCCCCGGCACCCCCACACCACCAGACCGCGAAGCATGGCCCGACTGGGACGCGTCCATCCTCGGCGGCAACTATCAGAATCACCACGGCCCGGACGCCAAAGTCACCGTCCACGCCCCGGATTCCGATCACCCCATCCTCGCCGGCCTACCCCGCACCCCCTTCCCCTCCGGCGGATCGCTCTACCTCAATTCCCCTCTCCAGCACGGCACCCGAACCCTCCTAACCGCCTCCGCCGCAGGCATCGCTAAACCCGAACCCGTCGCATGGACGTTCCTCACGCCCGCCGGAGCCCCCGCCTTCTGCACTTCCCTCGGTCACACCGACGACTTCGCCGCCGCCCCATTCCGCACTCTCCTCCGCAATGCCCTCCGCTGGGCCGCCTC
>CANHUG010000286.1 GCA_947462995.1 Verrucomicrobiales bacterium
ACGCAGCGGGTGGTGCGGTGGGCGGTGCGGACGGCGTGGTGGGGGGGGGTGCTGGGGTTATTTGCGACGGAGCATACTTGGGCGCGGGTGGCGTTGTGGATTTGGGTGCCGATGGCGCTGCTGAGTCTGGGGTTTAATCTGTTTTTGTGGCGGCTGGCGAAGCGTGGCCGGGGAGCGGTGAGGGGTTTTGGGTTTCAGTTTGGCGGGCCGCCGAGTCAGGAAGGTTGAGCGGGTTGGCGGCTGGGGAAGAGCTGGAGGTAGACGACGTCGAGGGTTTTGCCGAATTTCCGGCCGACTTCGAGGAGACGGCCGGATTCCGAGAAGCCGTGTCTTTGGTGGAGGGCGATGCTGCCGGGTTGGTCTGAGGAGATGGCGGCGACGATGGAGAGGAGGTTAGCGGAGCGGGCGCGGAGGATGAGGGCGTTGAGGAGGAGAGAGCCGAGGCCGCGGCGGAGGTGCTGGTGGTGGACGTAGATGGAATTTTCTGCGGTGGCGGCGAAGGCTTCGCGTTTATGGAAGGGGGAGAGACTGCCCCATGCGATGATTTCGCCGGCTGATTCGGCGACGATGACGGGGTGAGCGGGGCCGCGGTTGGCGAACCATGCGGCGCGGCTGTCGGGGGATTCGGGGGCGATCTGGAAGGTGCAGGTGGAGTTGAGGACGTAGTGATTGTAGATGGCGTTGATGGCGTCGAGGTCGGAGGTGGTGGCGTCGCGGAGGGTTGGTGGGGACATGGGAGGAGGGGGGGCGGGAGGAAAGGAGGGACGCAGAACGGGCGGGCTGCAGCAGAAGCCGCAACCCGCCCGGGGAATGGGATACCGGCTTGGAGGGCCGGTAGAGGAGATTACTTGGTGACCTTGAGGACCCCGTTCATGAGGCGCCAGTGGCCTGGGAACGTGCAGATGTAGGGGTAGTCACCGGCTTCGGCTGGGGCGGTGAACTCGATGAGATCGCTCTGGCCGATGCCGACGAGTTTGGTGCCTTTGACGAGGATGTCCTTGGAGTCCGGGTAGTAGAGCTTTTTGAGGGCTTCCGGGTCGGTGAGCATTTTGTCGGCGAGAGCGCCGACGGCGTCTTTGGTGCCTGGTTTGAGGAGGATGAAGTTGTGCTGGAGCGGGCACTTTTCATTGCGGAAGAGGAGCATGACTTTGGCACCCGCCTTGACGGTGAGTTCCTTTTTGTCGTACTGCATCACGTTTGGAACGACGCCGAGCATGAGTTTGGTGGCGTCAGCGGCGGCGGGCTTGGCGTCGGCAGGCTTAGCGTCCTGGGCGTTCAGAGCGTTCAGAGCGGAGACACCGATGAGGGCGGCGAAGAGCGAAACGGTCAGTTTCTTCATGGATACGAGTATTAGGCTTTGGATACGTGAGTAAGGTAAACGCTTTCATCCTTGCCTCCGGATGCGGGCCGTCAACGGCAATGCTGAGGCGTCTCCTGAGAAGGCTACGCCCCTGTGGTTTCCTGTCTTTCAAGACGGGGGTTTTGAGCGGGGTTGGGTTGGGGAGAGGAAACTGAAGATTGCGTGAGAAGGGGGAAGCGGCAAGAGTTGGGGATGAGACCACGCAAGACACCGGAGACGCTGCGATCACACCGATGGTTCGGGCCGGATGATTTGAGGTCGTTCGGGCATCGGTCGCGGACGAAGCAGATGGGATATGGGACGGAGGATTTTGCGGGGAAGCCGGTGATTGGGATTTTCAACACGTGGAGTGATCTGGCGACGTGTCACACGCACCTGAGGGAGCGGGCGCAGGAAGTGAAGCGCGGGGTTTGGCAGGCTGGGGGGTTTCCGGTGGAGATACCGGTGACGAGTTTGAGTGAGATGTTCATGAAGCCGACATCGATGATGTACCGGAATCTGGTGGCGATGGAGGTGGAGGAGATGCTGCGGTGTCATCCGCTGGATGGGGTGGTGCTGATGGGGGGATGTGACAAGACGACGCCGGCGTTGCTGATGGGGGCGATCACGATGGATTTGCCGAGTGTGTATCTTCCGGCGGGGGCGATGGTGCGGGGGTGCTGGCGCGGGACCGTGCTAGGTTCGGGGTCTGACGTGTGGAAGTACTGGGATGAGCGGCGGGCGGGGCGATTGGATTGCGATGGGTGGGCGGAATTGGAGGATGGGATTGCGAGGAGTCCGGGGACGTGCATGACGATGGGGACGGCGGCGACGATGATGAGTGTGGCGGAGGCGATGGGGATGACCCTGCCGGGGGCGTCGGATATTCCGGCGGTGCATGCGGCGCATGCGCGGATGGCGACTGGGTGCGGGCGGCGGATTGTGGAGATGGTGTGGGAGGATTTGAAGCCGTCGGATGTGCTGAGCCGGGAGTCGTTTGAGAATGCGATCACGGCGTTTATGGCGTTAGGCGGGAGCACGAATGCGATGGTGCATATTGTGGCGATGGCGCGTCGGGCGGGGGTGGAACTGGTGCTGGAGGATTTTGACCGGATTTCGCGGCGGACGCCTCTTATTGCGAATCTGCGGCCGGCGGGGAAGTATCTGATGGAGCATTTTCATGATGCGGGGGGATTGAGGGCGGTGCTGGAGCGGATCAGGCCGCTGCTGCATGCGGACGTGCTGACGGTGAGCGGAAAGACGCTAGGGGAGAATATTGAGGGGGCGGAGGTCTTTGATGAGGACGTGATTCTGAAGCCGGAGGCACCGCTGGCGGCGGAGGGCGGGACGTTCATTCTGCGTGGGAATCTCTGTCCGCGGGGAGCGGTGATCAAGCCTGCGGCGGCGGATCCGAGGTTGCTGAAGCATACGGGGCCGGCGCTGGTGTTTGATGCCTATCCGGATTTGAAGGCGGCGATTGACCGGGACGACCTGGAGGTGACGGCGGACACGGTGTTAGTGCTGAGGAATGCAGGGCCGGTGGGTGGGCCGGGGATGCCGGAGTGGGGGATGCTGCCGATTCCGAAGAAACTGCTGAAGGCGGGCGTGCGGGATATGGTGCGGTTGTCGGATGCGCGGATGAGCGGGACGAGTTACGGGACGTGTGTGCTGCACATTGCGCCGGAGTCGGCGGAGGGTGGGCCGTTGGGATTGGTGAGGACGGGGGATCTGATCGAGTTGGATGTGCCGGGTCGGACCCTGAATCTGCTGGTGGGGGAAGAGGAACTGGCGGAGCGGCGGGCGGCGTGGCGAGCGCCGGTGGAGCGTTATGCGCGGGGATACGGGCGGTTGTTTTTGGATGAGATCACGCAGGCGGACGAGGGGTGTGATTTCCGGTTTCTGGCGGGGAGAGAGCCGACGCCGGAGCCTGACATTTTCTGAGGGGTTTGCTGGGAGAAAAGAAAAGCCCCGCCGGCTGCGGCGGGGCAGCGGGCGGGGCGGGTTGTGGAGTGTTAGGGGGTGTCAGAGAGCGGCGCTGGCGCGACGGGCGCTGGCTTTGAGGCGGAGGGCGTTCAGGGAGATGAAGCCGGTGGCGTCGTTCTGGTTGTAGCTCTGGGTGGGGTCTTTTTCCATGGTGGCGATGGCTTCGTCGTAGAGCGAGAAGGCGCTGCGGCGGCCTGCGGCCATGATGTTGCCTTTGTAGAGTTTGAGGCGGACCTCGCCGGTGACGTGTTTCTGGGATTCGGTGACGAGGGCCTGGAGGGCGTCGCGTTCCGGGGAGAACCAGAAGCCGTTGTAGACGAGGGCGGCGTATTTGGGGATGAGACTGTCGCGGAGGTGCATGACCTCGCGGTCCATGGTGATGCTTTCGACCTGGCGGTGGGCTGCGAAGAGGATGCTGCCGCCTGGGGTTTCGTAGACGCCGCGGCTTTTCATGCCGACGAAACGGTTCTCGACCATGTCGACACGACCGCAGCCGTTGCGACCGCCGAGGGCGTTGAGGACCTTCATGATGCCGTAGGGCGAGAGGTAGGTGAAGCCGTCTTTGACCGCGAGGGGTTTGAGGGAGAACTGTTCGAGGAGGGCGTCGGTGCCGTCGGCTTTGAGGGCGGTGCAGAGGCCTTTTTCGAAGAGGAGGTGGACGTACTCGGGTTGGTCCGGGGCGTCTTCGGGGGCGACGCTGAGTTTATACATGTCGCGGGCGGAGGGTGCGGTGGCGTCGAACCATGTGTCTTCGAGCATGCCGGCTTCGAAGCTGATGTGGAGGAGATTGCGGTCCATGCTGTAGGGCTTTTTGGCGGAAGCCTGGACGGGGATGTTGTGTTTCTCGGCGTAGGCGATCATTTCGGCGCGGCCAGGGAATTCGGCGCGGAAGTCGTCCATGCGCCATGGGGCGATGACGACGAGTTTGGGTGCGAGCATCGCGGCGCTGAGTTCGAAGCGGACCTGGTCGTTGCCTTTGCCGGTGGCTCCGTGGGCGACGGCGTCGGCGTTTTCGCGGAGGGCGATTTCGACCATGCCCTTGGCGATGCAGGGTCTGGCGATGGAGGTGCCGAGGAAGTACTGGCCTTCGTAGATGGCTCCGGCCTGGAACATGGGGAAGATGTAGTCGCGGGCGAATTCCTCGCGGAGGTCGCCGATGAAGCACTTGGATGCGCCGGTGGTGGTGGCTTTTTCCTCGAGTCCGTCGAGTTCTTCTTCCTGGCCGACGTCGGCGCAGTAGGCGACGATCTCGCACTGGTACTTGTTTTTGAGCCAGGAGAGGAGGACCGAGGTGTCCAGACCGCCGGAGTACGCGACAACGATTTTCTTCATAGGAACCTTGAGCGAAGCACAGGGGTTGGAAAACGCAACGGGGGTGCGGATGGGGGAGTGAATCCATGATTGCATGGTGGGAGAAACGGCGGCCAGTGGGTTGATTCCGCCATGGAGACTGCTGCTGCCTTTGCCCCTGCCAACATATCGCTGGTGTT
This sequence comes from Verrucomicrobiales bacterium, assembly GCA_947462995.1. GTDB lineage: Bacteria > Verrucomicrobiota > Verrucomicrobiia > Verrucomicrobiales > V1-33 > V1-33. The sequence goes on from CANHUG010000286.1 coordinate 4,813, forward strand.
TGAGACGTACGAAGCCGAGCCGCCGCATGGTCGGGGGTCGCTGGGTGTGGGGATTACGCTGACGGAGGGGGTGAGGGTGGAGGTGAGCCGGGCGCGGGGTGGGGAGACGGAGATTGTGGTGGGTGGGGAGAAGTGGGAATTTCCGACGGTGCGGGCGGTGGTGGGGGAGTTGACGCCGGTGCCGATGCGGCTGGAGGTGGAGGCGGCGTTTCCGTTCGGGTGCGGGTTCGGGATGAGCGGGGCTAGTGCGCTGGCGGCGGCGCATGCGGTGGATCGTTTGCTGGGATTGGGGTGCGGGGCTGAGGAGTTGGGGATGGTGGCGCACCGTGCGGAGGTGGCGAATGCGACGGGGTTGGGGGATGTGGGTGGGCAGTGCAATGGAGGGATCATGATCAAGCGGAAGCGGTTTGCGCCGCTGACGGTGGAGCA
>CANHUG010000287.1 GCA_947462995.1 Verrucomicrobiales bacterium
ATCGAATCCGATGAACCGAGGCGCGAGCGCTGGTGAGCAGTGGAGAGCGGGATGTGGCGAGTGCTGATAGTGATAGTGGGCGGTTTGCTGGTGTCGTGCCGGATTCTGCCGGTGAGTGCGGTGCCGGTGACGAAGGTGCCGCGGGCGGCGGGGGTGATGGTGCCGGCGGCAGAGCGTGAGGGGGCCGGGTATGTGGCGGCTGCGAGGCGTGCGGGTGATCCGATGGAGCGGTTAGGGTGGTGTCTGAGAGCGATGGAGGCGTTGCCGCCGGAGGAACGGCGGTGGCGGGAAGATGCGACGGAGATGGCGGCGGCGGTGTGGCCGGCGCGGCGTGCGGAGGTGGAGGCGGGCGGGCGGCGGTGGGAGGTGAGGGAGTCGCCGATGCCCGGGGTGGTATTGAGTCCGGCGTCGGCGTGGCGGGTGAGCGGGCCGCTGAGGCATTATCGGACGCGGGGGGCTGGGGTGCCGATGTTGTGCGGGCCGATGGCGGAGCGGGATGCGATGCCTGGGGGGCTGTGGGTGAACCGGACGGCGTTTGTGAGTGTGCATGGCGGGGCGGCGCGGCTGGAGCTGGTGGATCCTGCGGATCCGGCGGTGGCGGGGAATCTGATGGCTGCGGACTACACGTTAGGGTGGGCGAGGATGTTCGGGTTGGCCGGGGGGATGGACCGGAGGAAGCTGCCGGATGTTTTCCGGCCGGGGGGAAACGAGGCGGGGCCGAAGATTTACCGGCTGGCGCCGTGGGATCCTGACAAGCGGATTCTGCTGATGGTGCATGGGATCTTCGATACACCGCAGATGTGGCGTGGGGTGGTGAACGGATTGTTCCGGGATCCGGAGATTGCGGCGAACTATCAGCCGTGGGTGTTTGCGTGGCCGACGGGATTGCCGCTGCTGCCGGCTGCGGCGGCATTGCGGCGGGAGTTTGATGCGGCGCTGGCGGCGGCGGATCCGGGTGGGCGGACGTTTGCGGCGCGGCATGTGACGGTGGCTGGGCACAGCATGGGCGGGTTGCTGGCGAGGACGATGTCGAGTGACAGCGGGGAGGCGGTGTGGCGGGCGATGTTCACGCTGCCGCCGGAGGAATTGCCGGTGGATGCGGATGACCGGGAGGTGTTGCGGGAGGCGTGTTTTTTCCGGCCGGATGCGAGGGTGGAGCGGGTGGTGTTTCTGTGTGTGCCGCATCGAGGGAGCGGGATTGCGTCGAGTGTGATCGGGAGCACGCTGGCGAAGCTGCAGGACATTCCGATGAGTGTGGCTGGGCCGCTGCTGAGATTGCTGACGTTGAATCCGGAGGTGATCCAACCGGAGGTGCTGGGCGGGGCGTTTCTGCCGCTGCATGCGAGCATTCCTGATTTGTCGCCGCATTCACCGGTGCTGCGGGCGCTGCAGGCGTGTCCGCTGACTAAGGAGCATCATTCGATCATTGCGCTGAGATTTCCGTGGCCGGCGCGCTGGAACAGCGACGGGGCGGTGTCGTGGCGGAGTGCGCATCTCGCGTCTGCGGATTCGGAAACGCTCGTGCGCGGCGGGCATCAATCATATACAGACCGGCGGTGCCTTGAGGCGATGCGCCGAATTCTGACTGAACCACTTCATCAACCTGTGCCATGAGATCCGTGATTGTTTTAGCTGCCCTGATAGCTGCCGCTGCTGCCGGAGACGGCGTGAAGCGGATTGCGCCGCCGGTTGGGACGAAGCTGAGTGCGGGGGATCGGGCGGAATTGACGGCGACGCTGGACGGACTGGTGGTGGAGTTTCAGGCGCTGCCGAAGAAGGGTGCGAATGCGAATGCGGAGGTGCTGCTGAAGGCGGTGCGTTACGCGCTGGAGTTAGGGGAATTCTACAAGGCCGGCGATGAAGGGAAGGCGCGATTGCTGCTGGCGGAGGCGGGGCGACGGATCAAGGCGTTGCGGGCCGGGGAAGCGCCGTGGCTGACGGCGCGGGGTCTGGTGGTGCGTGGTTATTACAGTCCGATTGACGGGTCGGCGCAGCCATTTGCGCTGGAGGTGCCGGACGATGCGCCTGCGACGGGGGCTCCTGCGTGGATTTGGCTGCACGGGCGCGGCGACACGTCGACGGACCTGCATTTTCTGCATGAGCACATGCTGAAGCCCGGGCAGTTTCATCCGAAGGGGACGGTGATTGTGCATCCGTTCGGGAGGTTCTGCACGGGTTACAAGAATGCGGGTGAGCAGGATGTGCTGGATGTGCGCGGGTTGCTGGTGCGGGAGAAGCGGATCGATCCGGAGCGGACGGCGCTGGCGGGTTTTTCGATGGGTGGGGCGGGTGCGTGGTTGCTAGGGGCGCACTATGCGGACCGTTGGGCGGTGGTGCATACGGGGGCGGGTTTTGTGGATGTGAGGCGGTACCGGAATCTGAATGACGGTGAGGTGGCGAAGCTGCCGCCGTGGGAAGTGGCGTTGTGGGGACAGAACGACGTGCCGGTGGCGGTGAGGAACCTGCTGAATGTGCCGGTGATTTCGTACAGCGGGGAGAAGGACAAGCAGCGGGCGTCGGCGGAGATCATGGCGGAGGAGTTTCAGAAGCAGGGGGCGGCGCTAACGCATCTGATCGGGCCGGGGGTGGAGCACAAGTATGAGTCGGGGGTCCGAGGGGAAGTGGAGAAGCTGGTGCAGGAATCGCTGCTGAGGGAGCGGGCGACACCGTATCCGCTGAGGCTTTCGTGGCAGGGACGGACATTGGATTACGCGCGGCTGCACTGGCTGCATGTGACGGGGCTCGGGGAGCACTGGCTGGAGGCGAGGGTGGAGGCGAAGATGGATGCGGTGATTCCGGCGGCGGCTGCGGTGACGATCACGACGGCGAATGTGACGTCGCTGAGGCTGGAGTCGCAGCGCGGCGAGAATTTCGGCGGTGGGCTGGCGGTGACGATTGACGGGCAGAAGCTGGATGGCGGCGGGAGCGGGAAGGCGGTGTTGCTAGTGAGGCGCGAGGGTGTTTGGCGGATCGGGCCGGACCATGAGGGGAGCCTGCGGAAGCGGCCGGGGTTGCAGGGGCCGATTGACGATGCGTTCACGGCGCCGTTTCTTTGGGTGGTGCCTGACAAGGCGTGTGCGGATGCGAAGGTGCAGAAGTGGGTGGAGGAGGAGATGAAGTACGGGAGCGGGAGGTGGCGGTGGCTGATGCGTGGGGATGTGAGGACGCGGAAGGCGTCGGAGGTGACGGCGGCGGACATCCGGGATTACAATCTGATTCTGTGGGGCGATGCGGAAGCGAATGCGGTGACGGCGAAGGTGCTGCCGCAGTTGCCGGTGCGCTGGGACGGAGCGGGGGTGAAGGTGGGGAGCCGAACGTTTGACGGGGCGACGATGGTGCCGGTGTGTGTTTATCCGAATCCGCTGAATCCTGCGCGTTATGTGGTGCTGAACAGCGGCCTGACATTCCGCGAGGCGCATTCGTCGACGAATTCGCTGCAGAATCCGAAGCTCCCGGACTGGGCGGTGATCGACATCACGGCTGCGCCGGATGATGAAGCACCCGGCAAGACGGCGGGAGCGGGGTTTTTTGACGAAGCGTGGCAGGTGAAGCCCTGAGTGCGGGTTGGGAAGGAGCGGGGTGGTTTCGTTGATTCGGGGGAGGGCGCGGACGAGGGCGGACTATCGGTCGGCGGCGGTGGCGCGGGTTTTTTCGAGGAATGGAGTGGCGGGAAAGCGGGATTCCGGGATGTCGGTGACGGCGCAGGAGGTGTCGGGGAGACGGTTGGTGATTTTTTCGGAGACGATGGGGATGAAGTCGCGCTGTTCCAGTTCGATGGCTGGTCACGGGTAGCGGGTGCTTGGGAAAATGCTGTCGCGGGCGTGGTAATCGGGAGTGCTGATGGGGGCGGATGTGCAAGAAGACAGACCACTTTGGGAGGGGCGGGCATGATGTGACCGGGGTGCGGAGGGGGAGAGACCTGAATCGAGGATTGGAGGGGGCACAGGAAGACAGGCCTCTTCGAGGCGGTGACCAGCCGTCCGGGTGGGTGAGGGCGCAGAAGATGACTGGCCGGAATGGCGCGGGGAGTGGGAAGATTGGACAGACCTCTTCCGGGAGGCACCCTTCGACCTTGAGGGCCTGGCGCCGGCGGGCTGGAAGCCGGTGTCACGAAGGCGCATCATCAACCGATTGCATCCGTCGGGCGCGCTTCCTGTTCCGCTTTTCCCGATTGGAAAGAGCGTCCTGTGCCGGGTAGGCTGGGGGCACAATGAAAGCCATCCTTGTTGCGGCGCTCGCGTTTCTGTTTCCTTTTTGCCTTCTGGCCGATGAAGCGGTCCCCGACACGGTGCGTCTGAAGCAGCTCGACGAATACTGGGCAGAGGTCTCGAGAGCCGTGGGCGCGGGGGATTTCACAGCCTACGAAGCGACGTGCCATCCGGAGGGCGTGCTCGTCTCCGGATCCAAAAACACCACCTCCCCGCTGACCGACGCCCTGAAACGCTGGAAAAAGGATTTCGACGCCACCAGGAGCGGCGGGATGAAGGCCAGCGTGACCTTCAAATTCTCCCGTCGTATTGGAGATGCGACCACTGCGCACGAGACGGGCATGTTTCTCTACTCCGCCACCGGCGCCGACGGGAAGGAAACCCGGGAATACATTCACTTCGAGGGCCTGCTCGTGAAGCGCGATGGCCGCTGGAAAATTCTGATGGAGTATCAAAAGTCGAAAGGCACCCGCGCGGAATTCGAGGCGCTTTGATTATGTCAGGAATGCTCTCAGGCGCGAGCCGGCGATGTGATTGTCGGCGAAGATGACGCCCCGGCTTTTCCGGATGTGAATGGTATTGCCGGGCGCGCTGAGACGACGGCCGAGCACGATGACTTTCCCGCAGCCGAGGAGGTCGAGCGTCCCCTTGCCCGGCTCTCAGCCCGCCGGGGCGGATAGCGTGGGATGCGCCTGAAAGAGAATGCTGATGACCTTTCCGTCTGCGGCCCCGCGCTGCCGTCGAGTTTCACCGCCGCGCCGCCCGGGGACTCCGCCACACGAATGAACTCCGGCGTGCTCTCGACGACGAAATACTGCCGCTGCCGCACAATGTTGCGCGGCAGCACGTCGGCTGTAGCCGCTTTCATCCTGCCTCCACGCCCTTCGCCACCACTGTGTCCGGCTTATCCTTGCCGGCTTTGACGGTGTATTTTCCCGGCGAATGGGCGCGCGGGGTGAAGGTCCGTGTAGAGGG
>CANHUG010000288.1 GCA_947462995.1 Verrucomicrobiales bacterium
CTCTCCCGAACCCTCCGCACCTCCACTCACCCCCGGCTCCCTCAACGAATGCGCCTGCGCCACCCGTCCCCACTGCGGATGCGGCTCAAAAACCCGCACCTCACCCGCCTCACTATCAATCCGATTCCTCACCGCCACCATCCGGTAATCCCCATGCCGCACCACCAGCGACTGCACCACATCACCCTCGCGAATCAACGGCACGCCGCGCCGCGTCGCCGCCAGCACACGCTCGGTCATTCCCGCCGCGCCCGCACCCTCCGGCAACATCGGCACTTTCACCACTCCACCCTCCGCTCCCCCGATCGCCGGAAACTCCAGCCCGATCACCTGCACCAGATCCCCCCTCCCCGCCGCCCCGCTCCCCGCACTCCCCGGATGATCATACACCGCCAGCTTGAACCGCCGCCCCGCATTCTCCGCCAGTTGCGTCCCCGAAAACTCCAATCCCGCCAACCCTCCACCCACCCCAGGCTCCACCACCACCGGCCGGAACTGAATCACCCGCTGACTCAGGCAACGCACCCCCGCATACCCTCCCCAACTCACCCACTCCACCGGTGGATCCGCCGGAGATTGCGCCACCGGCCGCGCCAACGTCGGCACCAGCGCCATCCCGTTCAGATACATCACTGGCCACGCCCCGCCCTCGTCCGGCCTCGTCTCCACCCCGCCACCTGACAACCCCACACTGACATATGGCCGGTAATCCGCCCAGCCCTGCGACGGCACAAACGCCTCCAGCAGCATCCCCACTTCCACCTCCCGCTGCCCAGGCCTCCGCAACGCCCCGCGGTTCGCCGCACTCGGCACGCCGCGCACCCGTCCATCCGCTCCCACCTCCGCCCGACACACCATCCACAACGCCACTTCACTGATCGTCAGCATCCGACCCATCCCCCGCACCTCACCAGCCCCTCCGCCCAGCGGCGACACCTGCCCGAACCCCTCATGCGCATTCCCCGGACACAGCACCGGAAACTGGCTGTCCGCCGCCAGTTGCCCATCCGAAAAATTCGCCGCCCTCACATAATCCAGCATCCCCAGCAGGATCCCCTCACGATCACTCCCCGCTCCACTCCCGTACTTCTCCGCAAACGTCCGCATCCCCTCATCCTCACGATAAAATCCCGGCACCGCCCGCGACGTCAACCCTCTCAGATAATCCAGCAGCGCCGCGTTCGCCCCGCCCGCCGCCGTCCTCAAATCAAACTCCCCATCCCCCGGCCGCGACCGCTGCACACAATACACCCGCGTCCCCACCCGGCTCGCCGCCGCCACCGCCGCATCATACGCCGTACTCCGCTCCACCGGCCCTCCCATCATCCCGCCTCGCTCCGCCGTACTCGTGTGAATCGGCCACAACGCCACCCGCGGCAATCCCCCTAACGTCGTCTCCGGTGCCGCACTCCTCGTCGTCAGAAAAAACTCCCGCTCCCTCACCAATTCCCGCCGGTCCTCCCGCCCCCGAAACCATCCCGCCACTTCCCTCCCTCCATCCACACCATCACCACCATCCCCTCCCGCCTCCCACACCAGTTCCTCCACTTCCCCCAGCCGCCCCAGCCGCATCGCCCGCTTCCCCACCCCGAACACTTCCGGCACCGCCGTCCCGCCCACCGACGTCCCCGCCCACTCATAACCCGACTCCTGTCTCCCTAACTGCAGCAAGCCCAGGAAATCCGCCGCCCGCATCGATCCCATCAACCCACCGCTGCGACGCGGCTCAGCCCCGAATCCCTCCGCGTCAAACCGCCTCCCCGGTGCCAGTACGCTGCTCAGACAAACCGCCGCCGGATGCCCCGGCTGCCGGTGATACTCCCACCGCAACGGCTGCCGCATCGCCAGCGCCCGCTCCTGCGCCGTATCCGCCCGCGGCGTATCCCAGAACACGCCCTCCCCACTCGTCGCCGCATTCACTTTGCACGTCTCATCATCACACCAGAACGCAAACCGCCCCGTGATCCGGTTCCCTTTCCCCGGCTTGCCCGGCCCAGTCGTCACCAACCGCCCGCTCTCATCCAGTGTCCCCAAGGTCCCATCTTCTAACTGATAAATCCACTGCACCGGCATCGGCAGCGCTCCCCCTCGCTCCGCCACCACCGTCCCCTCCACCGCACGCCGCGCATCCACCCCGAATCCCTCCACCGTCTCTCCCCCATCACCCCCGACCGCCGCCGCCGGATCCACGATCGGAAACCGCCGCCGCCCGTCCGCCTCCACCACCGGCGCATTCAAATCCACATACCTCCCCGGCACTTCCGCCCACCGCTCCAACCCTCCACCCGGCTCCCCGCCTTCCCCCGTCTCCACCATCCGCGCATCACTGTATAGCTTAACCCGCCGCGCTACCCGACCATCCATCCGCCACACCGTCAATTGCCCGGGCTGGCTCGTCCACGGGGCCGCTCCACCATCATCACGCACCGCCTCCGTTCCCGCACGCAACTGCGCCACCGCCACCTGCACCGCACTGTCCGCCAGCATCACCGCACCATCCGCCTCCACCGTCCCCGCCGCCGTCTCCCTCACATAATCCACATGCCCCATCATCCCCACCGCCAACACCGTCATCAATCCCACCATTGCCAGCACCACCACCACTGCCACCCCCCGCTCCCGGCTCCGCTTGTCTTTGTGTTCCCATCGCATCCCCCAACCTTCCACTCCCCAGCCCCTCCCCGCTGCCGCCCGCTTGTCTCCTCATGCCCCCGTCCCTCCCCCACACCGCATCCCGCCACCATTCCGCCGCAATCCACCACTCGCCTCCCTCACGCCAGTATCTCCCGCACCACCCGACCCCTCACATCCGTCAGCCGGAAATCCCGCCCGCCACTCCGGTACGTCAGCCGCTCGTGATCCAATCCCAGCTGATGCAGCACCGTCGCATGCAGATCATGCATCTCCAGCGGATCCTCCACCGCCTTGTATCCCCACTCATCCGTCGCCCCATAACTCATCCCTCCTCTCACGCCTCCACCCGCCAGCCACACCGAATACCCGTACTCGTTGTGATCCCGCCCATCCGATCCCTGCGCAAACGGGGTCCGCCCAAACTCACCAGCAAAAACCACTAGCGTCTCGTCCAGCAACCCGCGCGCCTTCAAATCCTTCAGCAAACCCGCAATCGGCTGATCCACCGCCCGCGCATTGTCCCCGTGATTCTTCACCAGCCCGCCATGCGCATCCCAACGCTGAAACCCATCCACCATCGGAATCGTCAGCTCCACAAACCTAACACCGCGCTCCACCATCCGCCGCGCCAGCAGACATTGTCTCCCGTACGTTCTCGTATGAGGATCCATCGCCTCCATCCCGTACATCCGCTGCACCGCCGCACTCTCCCCGCTCAAATCCAGCAAACCCGGCACCGCCCCCTGCATCCGCGCCGCCAGCTCCGCATTCCGGATCGCACTCTCCAGCGCATCCGCTCCCCCCGACGCTTCCAATCCTAGCCGGTTCAACCGCCCCGCCAGCCGCATCCTCGCCGCCTGCCTCCCCGCCGACTTGTCCAACGGGGTCAGATTCGCCAGCGGCTCCCCGATCGCATTGAACAACGATCCCTGATGACTCGCCGGCAGAAACCCGCTCCCGAAACAATCCAATCCGCCCGACGGAATCTGCCCGCCATTCAGCACCACAAACGCCGGCAGATCCTCACTCTCGCTCCCTAACCCGTACGACACCCACGCCCCCATGCTCGGCCGCCCCTGCAACCCCAGCCCGCTGTGCAGAAAATAATTCGCACTCGTGTGCTCCGGAAACGCCGAGGTCATCGACCGCACCACACACAAATCATCCGCACACCCCGCTATGTGCGGAAATAACTCACTCACCCACAGCCCGCTCTCCCCTCGCTGCCGGAACTCCCACGGCGACTTCATCACCGTCCCGATACTCTCAAACTGGGTCTTCTCCAGCTTCCCGATCGCCGCCCTCGGATCCTTCCCATGGTGCTTCTCCAGCATCGGCTTGTAATCAAACGAATCCACCTGCGACACCGCCCCCTCCATAAATAGAAAAATCACACTGCGCGCCTTCGCCCCATGGTGCCCCGCCCGCACCCCGCCCCTCGCCACCCCACCCAGCAGCGCCGGCAGCAGCATGCCGCCAATCCCGCTCGCCGCACGCCCCAGCATCGCCCGACGCGACAACCCCGGCATCGGCAGAAAATTTCTCTCATCTCGCTTCATCGCCTCCCCATACGCAATCCCCACGCCGTTCATTCCACCGGACCAGCGGGCCGTCGCCACGCCTTGCACGTCCGCTCCCGCCGCCTAAATTCATCAAATGCTCAGGTTCTCCCTCCCGGCTCTGCTGCTGCTGTCGCTCCACGCCTCCGCAGCCCCGCTCCGCTACAACCGCGACATCCGGCCCATCCTTTCCGACAACTGCTTCCACTGCCACGGCCCCGACGCCAATCACCGCAAAGGCGGTCTCCGCCTCGACATCCGCGACGCCGCCCTCAAACCCGCCAAATCCGGCAAATCCGCCATCGTCCCAGGCGACGCCACCGCCAGCGAACTCGTCGCCCGGCTCTCCCACTCCGATCCGGACGAACTCATGCCGCCCCCGGATTCCCACAAATCCCTCTCCCCTGCCCAGAAATCCCTCCTCACCCAATGGATCGCCGAAGGCGCTCCCTACGAAGCCCACTGGGCCTACACCCCCATCACCCGTCCACCTGTCCCCACCATCAACGACCCCCGCGCATCCATCCGCAATCCCATCGACGCCTTCATCCAGGCACCACTCCTCGCCAAGAATATCGCACCCTCCCCGGAAGCCGCCCCTAACGTCCTCGCACGCAGGCTCTCCCTCGACCTCACCGGTCTCCCCGCCCCCGTCCCCACTCCAGCCTCCCTCGAAGCCTTCACCGACCAGCTCCTCGCCAGCCCCCAATACGGCGAACGCATGGCCCAGCACTGGCTCGATGTCGTCCGCTACGCCGATACCGTCGGCTTCCACGGCGACCAGAACCACAACGCATGGCCCTACCGCGACTGGGTCATCGATGCCTTCAATCAGAATCTCCCCTTCGACCAGTTCACCCGCGCCCAGCTCGCCGGCGATCTCCTCCCTGAACCAGGCGACCGCGAATGGACCGCCTCCTGCTTCAACCGGCTCACCATGATGACCCGCGAGGGCGGCGCTCAACCCA
>CANHUG010000289.1 GCA_947462995.1 Verrucomicrobiales bacterium
TCAGATACCCGCAGCTCTCCACCACCTCCGCAGGCACCGCATCCCCGCGCACACTCGCCACCAGCAGCGGCAGCGGCACCGTGTTGATCACATAATCACACTCATGCCGTTCCTCCACCCCGCGCTCCACATCCCGCACCGTCACCGCCCTCACCCGCCCGCCCTCGATCTCCACTCCGCTCACTTCCCTATTCAGCAGCACCCGCCCACCCCCAGTCCGCACCGTATCCGCCAGCCGCCGCGTCATCGTCTCCGCCCCAGTCTTCGAATAATGCAGGGTCTCCTCACTCAACGCACTCTCCACCGCCTTCACACTCCGGTCCTTGATCCCCGCCTTGCCCAGCACTTTCTTGATCACATCCACCGCCGTCAGCCGCGGCATCTTCGTCGTGATGAACTTCGCATCCAGCTCGGTCGTCGGAAACCCCCAGTAACGATGCGTGAAATCCTTGAAGAAAAACTCATACAGCGGCCGCCCGTACAACTGAATCAGCGCCTCCTCCGCATCCTTCGGCTCCCGCGGAAAAATCTTGTACCACAACTGCGTCCCCAGCAACCCAGCCACACACCGCGCCAGCGTCAGCGGCGGAATCCCCCGCACCATGTCCCCAAACTGCAGAGGATACCGGTAAAATGCCCCAGCCCACCGGATCTTCGCATCCAGCGCCACCTCAATCCGCTCGTCCCCCATCACATGATCCCGGATGTCCTCGAAAATCCCACGGTCAAACTCATGCAGCATGTGCACCCCGAGATCATACCAGTTCCCGCTCCGCGCATGACTCGTCGCCAACCCTCCCGGCCGCTCCTCCTTCTCAATCAAGGTCACCGCATGCCCGCGCTGCGTCAGCACCCGCGCCGCATAAAGCCCCGTCGGCCCACCCCCGAGAATCAGGATACGGGGCCGTGCTTCATTCGCAGAATCAGGGGTCATAAGCTTCAATTCGAAAACGGCCACCAGTAGCAGCCGCCTTCGCAGTCCCCGAGCGATGCCCGCCCCCTCCCCGCCGCGCAAGGGAATTTGAACCACTCACCAAGGTTTTCCCGCCCCGCCCCTCCCCGCACCACCAGCCGCGTTTTCAGTTGAAACCACCCCCGGTCTCCGCATGGCTGCAAACCCTCCCGTTCCCTCGCCTCCACGGCCCCACGCCCACCCTCCTCTTTCCCATCATGCCTCTCCGCAATATCACCGACGATGTCCGCATCGCCGACATCAACAGCCTGATTTCACCGGAAATCCTCATGCACGACATCAACCCGGGTGACAAGGCCTTCGAATTCGTCGCCCACAGCCGCCGCTCCGCAGAAGCCATCCTCCAACGACGCGATGACCGCCTCCTCGTCGTCGCCGGCCCCTGCTCCATCCACGACGAAAAAGCCGCCCTCGAATACGCCGCCCTCATCCGCGACGAAGCACGCAGACACGCCGAAAACCTCTGCATCGTCATGCGCGTCTACTTCGAAAAACCACGCACCACCGTCGGCTGGAAGGGCTACATCAACGACCCAGGCCTCGACGAAAGCTTCGACATCAACCGCGGCCTCCGCCTCGCACGCCAGCTCCTCGCCTCCCTCACGGAAATGGAAATCGCCTGCGGCACCGAATTCCTCGACACCATCAGCCCCCAATACGTCGCCGATCTCGTCACATGGGGTGCCATCGGCGCTCGCACCGTCGAAAGCCAGGTCCACCGCGAACTCGCCAGCGGGCTCAGCATGCCCGTCGGCTTCAAAAACGGCACCGGCGGCGGCATCGGCATCGCCATCGACGCCATCCGCGCAGCCGCCTGCCCACACCGCTTCCTCAGCGTCACCAAACAAGGCGTCGCCGCCATCATCGAAACCACCGGCAACCCCACCTGCCACATCATCCTCCGCGGCGGCAAATCCGGCGCCAATTACGACGCCGCCACCGTCGCCGAGGTCTCCGCTCTCCTCGAGAAAGCCGGCCTCGTCCCCTCCATCATGGTCGATTGCTCCCACGGCAACTCCAATAAGGACCACCGCAACCAGCCCGCCGTCGCCGACAACATCGCCAGCCAGATCCGCGCCGGAAACCACGCCATCACCGGCGTCATGATCGAAAGTCATCTCGTCGAAGGCCGCCAGGACGTCGTCCCAGGCCAACCTCTCGTCTACGGCCAGAGCATCACCGACGCCTGCATCAACTGGGACCAGACCCGCGAGGTCTTCAACTCCCTCGCCGACGCAGTCGCCGACCGACGCAAGGTCACCCGCCCCTGACGGCCCCGACGGCACGCGTCCGTACGGATTTGCCCCCACCCATCCCCTTGCAGCCTCATCAGGCCTCCCTGATCGAGTCACCCTCACTCATGGCCTGCCGTTTCTCCTGCCGCCGCCGCGTCGCCTTCTCGGAAACCGACCTCGCCGGCATCATGCACTTCTCTGTCTTCCTCCGCTGGATGGAAGACGCCGAACACGCCTTCTACAGATCCCTCGGCCTCAGCGTCCACCCATCCCAGCAAGGCTTCCCGGACACCGAAACCGGCTGGCCCCGCCTCAAGGTCTCCGCAGAATACCGCCAGCCCCTCCAGTTCGAAGAAGAAGCCGAAATCGAGGTCCTCGTCGCAGAAATGCGCTCCAAGGCCATCCGCCTCGTCTTCCGCATCTGGAAACACCCGGACAACCCCGCCTCCCGATCCCTCGCCGCCTCCGGCGAATTCGTCGTCGTCGCCGTCCGCGCCACACCAGGCACCCGCGAAATGAAAGCCACCGCGATACCTGACACTTTCCGCGCCCGTATCGAACCCGCTCCGGATCACCTCCTCGCCCCGCAAGGCCCCAACCCCTGACAATTTCCACAACCCTCATTCCCGTGAACACTAAAATGAACACCACCGCTCTCTCATGGGTCCTCGGCGTCGTCATCTGCTGGGGCCTCTACAGCGTCTTCCTCCACATGGGCAGCCTCGGCATGAAAATCGAAGGCATCAAACCCGACCCCACCGCCAATCGCATGAAGGCCTTCCTCTGGGTCGGCATCGCCTACTTCCTCGTCGCCGTCGTCGGCCCCATCATCGTCCTCAAACTCCGCGGCGCAGCCATCACCCAGATGCCCGCCGCAGCCTCATGGAACAGTCTCATCGCAGGCCTCCTCGGCGCAGTCGGTGCCTTCTGCCTCCTCATGGCCCTCAGCAGCGGCACCAGCCCCGCCGAAAATAAACAGCTCATCGCCCTCGTCCCAACCCTCGTCTTCGCCGGCGCTCCCCTCGTCAATGCCATGGTCAGCGTCACCAAGGAAAAAATGTGGGGCCACACTCCCCCTCAGTTCTTCATCGGCCTCGTCCTCGCAGCCGTCGGCGCTGGCCTCGTCATGGCCTACAAACCCAGCGGCTCCCACGCCCCCGGCCCTGACAAGAAGACCGGCGGCATCTCCGTCCCAGCCCGCCCCGCCACCACCCCAACCGCTCGCCCCCAACGCCAGCCGGTCCAGGTCGCCGAGGGCTTCGCAGACGTCACCACCCGCCGCTACTTCGTCTCCTGACTCGGCACCTCCGCCGCCCCATGCGCCACGAACGCATCCAGCAGCAGCGCGACGCCATCCGCGCCTCCCAGTGGGACCGCCTCCGCGCCGTCCTCGACACCATCCTCATCACTAACCCTTTCCACAGGAAACGCATCGGCCACCTCTCCTTCGACTCCCTCGAGGAATTCACCGAACGCTGCCCGCTCATGACCAAGCGCATGATCGTCGCAGACCGCGAATCCAACCCGCCCTACGGCACCAATCAGTCCTACCCCATCGAAAACTACACGCGCTTCTGCCAGACCAGCGGCACCACCGGCCCCCCACTCACATGGCTCGACAGCCGCGACGACTGGAACAGCATGCTCGCCGCATGGCAGCTCATCTACGACCACGCTGACCTCGAACCAGGCGAAGACAGGCTCTTCTTCCCCTTCTCCTTCGGCCCCTTCCTCGGCTTCTGGACCGCCTTCGAAGCCGCCAGCCGCCTCGGCTGCATGGTCATCCCCGGCGGCGGCATGAGCAGCCACGCCAGGCTCCAGCTCATGCTCGACCACAAGGTCACCGTCATCGCCACCACCCCCACCTACGCCCTCCACCTCGCCGAAGTCCGCGACGCCGCACCCGCCCTCGCCGATCTCCCCTTCCACCTCCGGCTCATCATCGTCGCCGGCGAACCCGGCGGCTCCCAGCCAGACCTCCGCCGCCGTCTCGAACACGCATGGCCCGGCGCTCGCATCTTCGACCACCACGGCCTCACCGAAACCGGCCCCCTCAGCTTCCAGGCCCCCGGCCCCTCCCCGCGCCTCCAGGTCCTCGAAGACATCCACTTCGCCGAAATCCTCGACCCAGCCACCGGCCAGGAGGTCCTCGAAGGCGGTGAAGGCGAACTCGTCGTCACCACTCTCCAGCGTCTCGGCTGCCCCATGCTCCGCTACCGCACCGGCGACCTCGTCCGCAAGGTCTACGCCGACGACTCCGGCGCCCTCTGCCTCGACGGCGGCATCATCGGCCGCTACGACGACATGGTCTGCGTCCGCGGGGTCAATGTCTACCCCTCCGCCGTCGACGCACTCCTCCGCCAATTCCCCGAAATCGGCGAATACCAGGTCCGCGAGGTCCGCAACGGCGCTCTCCTCGACCTCCACCTCATCGTCGAAATCAAACCCGGCCTCCGCGTCCCCGACCTCCCCGACCGCATCGGCACCGCTCTCCGCGACGCCCTCCAGATCCGCATGCCCGTCCAGTGCGTCACCCCAGGCACGCTCCCGCGCTTCGAATTCAAAGCCCGTCGCTGGATCAAGGAATCTCCAGCCACCTGACCGACCCAAGGGCGCTCACACCGCCCTGGATTCCTCCCGCCTCCACGCCCATGGTCGCCCCACCATGCCCGCGTCCCTCCGTGCCCTCACCCTGGCCTTCCTCAGCCTCCTCCTCACGCACGCCTCACCAGCCGCCGACCCTCCACCCACCACCCTAACCATCCAGCCCGACCGCCCCGCCCAGGTCATCCAGGGCATGGGCTGCGGAGCCATCTTCTACGAGGCCCACATCACCAGCCTCGCCGAACGCGGCCGCCACGCCGGTCAGGAAGCCCTCTACGACGCCATGTTCAAGGACGTCCGCACCGACTTCCTCCACCTCATGGTCCGCCACGACCA
>CANHUG010000290.1 GCA_947462995.1 Verrucomicrobiales bacterium
GGCGCTGAGGTCGATGACGCGGAGACCGCGTGCGAGGAGAGCGGCGGCGAATTCGTGGGCGACGCCGTGGGGGAGGGCGAGGAAGGCGGGGTCTGCGCCGGTGGCGGCGCTGGCGTCGGGGTCCGGGTTAATGAACGGGAGGGAGGCGGCTGGGCCGGTGTTGGAGAAGCGAGGGAAGACGTCGGAAAGAGAGCGGCCGGCGTTCTGGCGGGAGGTGAGGCAGACGAGTTCAGCGCCTGGGTGGCGGAGGAGGATGCGAAGGAGTTCGATGCCGGAGTATCCGCTGGCTCCGAGGACGGCGACTTTGGCTGGGGTCATGGGAGGAGCCATGGCTGGCGGGTGGGGCGAGGCAAGGGCGGGGATGGGATGAATGGGGGTCAGGGTTGTTTCGGGGCTGGGGATGCTTCTTTTTCGCGAGGGTTGCGGCGGAAGGGGAGCGGGAGGAGTTTGGCGTGCCAGTGGGGGTCGGAGAGCGTGCCGTCGGCGCGGTATTCGAAGAGCTTGCTGACTGGGTAGAGGATGAGGCCGGGAGCGCCGCGGAGGTTGACGCGGGCGTCGAAGTCGACGTGGGACTGCATGAGGTCGGCGGTGCCTGCGAGGGTGAGTTTGAAGGTGCGGGTGGCGGCTTCGAAGTCCGGGGTGGTGACGCGGCCGCGGGCGACATTGAAGGAAGCGGTGGCGCGACGGGCGACGCTGTAGGCGATGTTTTCGCCAGGGAGGAGGGCGTTGATGATGGTGGAGAGCGGGCCGAGGAGGGGGAGAGCGAAGATGTTACCGTCTTCGAGGGTGGCGGTGCCGGTTCCTTCGATGGAGTCGGCTGAGCTGCCCTTCATTTGATAGTTCATGCGGCCGGTGAGGTTGCCGCCGGTCTGGTCAGGAGAGGTGAAGATCTCGCGGAGACGGCTGTAGCTGACGCGTTCGATGGAGACGGCTCCGGAGTGGGCGGGCTGGGACATCTCCGGGAATTCGAGGGAGGCGACGGCTTTGCCTGAGAAGATGGAACCGGAGGCGGCGAGGGAGAGGGATGGGCCGGTGGCGCGGACGGTGCAGTCGATGTTCTGGAAGGGGAAGTCGTAGCCGCCGAGGGTGACGATGGAGGTGGTTTCGGGAGCGAGGACACGGACGACGAAGGAATTGGAGGCGGCGTTGGCGGGGTTGGTGGCGAAGGTGCCCGCGATGCGAGTGGGCATGGGGTCTGGGAAGCGGACGGTGCCGAGGATGCGGGTGTCCGGGATGGTGCGGCCGGCGAGGTCGAGGGTGAGTGCGGGGCCCTTGATGCGGAGCCAGCCGTTGGCGGCGTTGAAGGACCATTTTTCGCGGCCGATGGGGACGGAGATGCGGCCGGGGGACTCGACGCGAACGGAGAAGTCGTTTCGTTCCGGGCCTTTCATGTCGAAGGTGCCTTCGGTTTCGGTGCGCGGGGCGGAGGCGAATTCGTAGCGTGCGACGGCGGGGACGGCTTTGGGGGCGAACATGGAGACGGCTTCTGCGGGCATGACGGTGCAGGTGCCGCCTTTTAGGATGCAGAGCCCGGGTTTGAGCCGGAGTTCGGTGTGCTGGATGGAGAGATCGCCCTTCTGGAGACGGAAGACGGCGTTGGCGGCGGTGACGAGCGGGTCGGGACCGGTGCGGAGAGAGATGTCAGGCGAGGTGAGCTGGGTGACGAGAACGCCGCGGAGTTTGAAGTCGCGGGCGGAGAGGCTAGTGGCGATTTGCCATTCGTGAGGGTGTGCGGAGGCGGCGTGGGTGGCGTTGCCGGAGACGACGAGACGTGAGTCCTTGGAGAACTCGAGGAAGGCGAGTTGTTTCTGGATGGCGGGATCTGTCAGGAAAGGAGTGAGGATGCGGATGGGGAGGTCGCAGGAAGCGGTGGCGCGGGCGGATCCGTCGCGGAGGAGGAGCTGGCCGGAGGCGTGGCCGGAATCGTGATCGATGCGGACGTTGCGGAGATAGGCGAAGCCGTTGCCGCGGACGGCGAAGTCAGCGGAGAGGGCTTTGTAGGATTCGCCGCGGATGGAGCAATGGCCTGCGGCGGCGCGGCCGGTGACGTCGAGCGGGAGCTGGTTCCATGTGAAGGGTTTGCCGGGGGACCATGAGCCGGAGATCTCGAAGGAGGGCGGGTCGGTGAATTCGACGCTGTCTGGGAGCCCGGTTTGGGGTGCGATGGCTTTGACGAGGGCGACGAGGTCGGCGCTGGAGTCGATGGCGAAGGGGACGGGGTCGTTGCTGCCTAGTTTCCATGTGGCGGAGGCGTTGAGGGCGCCGAAGCGGTCGCGGAGGTGGAGCCTGCGGAGACTGAGTTCGCCGTCGCTGAAGGTGATTTCGGCGTCCATTTCCTGGGCGGAGAAGGTGCCGCAGGTGAAGGCTGCGGAGTGGAGTGTGCCGCGGATGTCGAGGGCGTCGGGTTGGCTGAGCGGGCCGTGGATTTCGAGGTCGGCTTCGGCGATGGGCTGGGATTCGGGTGCGCCGTCGGGGAGGCGGAAGCGGTCGAAGAGCTGGAGGACCTTGTTAGTGCTGCTGCGGCGTTCGCGGATGATGGCGGCCTGTTGTTCCTTCCATGCTTTTTCTTCGGCGCTGCCTGGTTTGGGGCGGGCGGCGGGTTCAGCGAGGACGATGTCGCCGCGGGCGGAGAAACGGAGACCGCTGACGATGCCGTCGGCTTTGGGGAATTCGATGCGGCGGCCCTGGACGATGATACGGGCGCTGAAGTCGCGGATGGTGATCCATTCGCTGCCCTTGTCTTCGGGGTCGACGGGCATGCTGACGTTGGCGTTGTCGAGGGTGACGGAGCGGAGGAAGTCGCGTTTGTCGACGAGTTTGGCGACATCGACGTCGAGGCTGATGCGGTTGATGTCGACGAGTGGCTGGTCCTTGTTGAGGAGGTCGAAGACGCGGACATTTCTGGCGGTGAGGCCGTCGACTGGGTCGAGGGTGAGGCGGCCGATTTCTGCGCGGAGGCCGAGGGGTTCGAGTTCGCGTTCGATGGCTTCGCGCCAGCGGCGGTTGAAGCCGACGTCGTAGGCGTAGAGGGCGAGGGCGGAGAGGCCGCCGATGAAGAGGAGAGAGAGGTAGAGGCCGAGACGGCCGCGGCGGATGCGCACACGCATGGGGAGGACGGTGGGTGGGAGGGGAGGGTGTGCCAAGGGCGGAGGTGAGGGGGAGGGAAGCGGCCGGTGATGTCTGGTGCAAACACGGGTGCTGGCGGTGCGTACGTTGGCGGATGCTGACGAGAAAAATGAGCTGGGCGGTGGCGGTTGCCGGGATTTTGCTGGCGGGCCGGGTGGTGGCTGCGGTGGATGTGGAGTATTTCGAGACGAAGGTGCGGCCGTTGCTGGCGGAGCATTGCCATGGGTGTCACGGGGCGACGAAGCAGAACAATGGGTTGAGGCTGGACACGCATGCGGGGTGGCTGAAGGGGAGTGATTACGGGCCGGTGGTGGATGCGGCGAATCCGGGGGCGAGCAAAGTTTTGAAGGCGCTGCGGCACGAGCCGGGGGTGGAGGCGATGCCGCGGGAGGGGAAGCGATTGCCGGACGAGGCGATCGGGGTGTTGGAGGAATGGATTCGGGCGGGGATGCCGTGGCCGGCGGGTGGGGATGCGGTGGTGGCGGAGGCGTGGCGGAAGCACTGGGCGTTTCAGAAGGTGGTGATGCCTGTGGTGCCGGGGCCGGAGGCGCTGCCTGAGGGGATGGCGGCGTGGCGCGGGCATGAGTTGGATCGGTTAGTGGGGGTGATGCTGGTGAAGGATGGGTTGACGCCGTCGGCGGAGGCTTCGAGGTCGGTGTTGTTGAAGCGGGCGGCGGCGCTGCTGCATGGGATGCCGCCGACGTGGGAGGAAGTGGCGGCGTTTGAGGCGGACAAGGTGGAGGGTGCGTGGGAGCGGCGCGTGGATGCGCTGCTAGCGTCGCCGCGGTTTGGTGAGCGCTGGGCGCGGCACTGGATGGACACGGCGCGTTATGCGGACACGAAGGGATATGTTTTCCAGGAGGAGCGGAGGTATGCGTATGCCTATACTTACCGGGACTGGCTGATCCGGGCGATCAACGAGGACGTGCCGTATGACCAGTTTCTGATCCGGCAGATTGCGGCGGACAAGGTGACGCCGGCGGACAAGCCTGCGGATCTGGCGGCGATGGGATTTCTGACGCTGGGGCGGCGTTTTTTGAATAACCAGAATGACATCATCGATGACCGGCTTGATGTGGTGTTCCGCGGGACGCAGGCGCTGACGGTGGGGTGTGCGCGGTGTCACGATCACAAGTTTGATCCGATTCCGACGGCGGATTACTATGCGCTGACGGGGGTTTTTGCTAACAGTGAGGAGCCGAGTGAGAAGCCGCAGATCGGTGAGCCGGAGCGGACACCGGAGTATCTGGCATTCGAGAAGGGCGTGAGTGAGCGCGAGGGGAAAGTGGAACGTTACCGGAGCGAGCGGCTGGCGGAGGTTTTCCGGCCGGACGTGGCGGCGCGTTACGGGGAGGCGGCGAAGGAGGCGGGCGACCGGGATGCGGGTGCGGTGCGGGAGCTGGCGAAGAGCAAGGATCTGAACACGGTGGTGCTGGCGCGCTGGGTGCAGTGGTTCCGGGAGGGCGGGAAGCCTGAGGCGGACCCGGCTGGGGCGGCGCCGTTGAAGACGTTAGCAGCTGCGGAGCTGGAGCCGGGATACAACCGGAAGGACCGGGAGGCGCTGAATGAATTGAGGAAGCAAGTGGAGGAGTTCAAGGCGACGAATCCGTCGGCTCCGCCGCGGGCGATGGTGATGGTGGACAAGGCGGCGACGAACGAGCCGGTGATTCTGATCCGGGGGAATGCGGGGCGACCGGGGCCGCAGGTGACGCGACGGTTTCTGAGTTGTCTGAGTCCGGGCGAGCCGCAGCCGCTAACGGAGGGGAGCGGGCGGCTGCAACTGGCGCGGGCGATTGCTTCGGCGGACAATCCGCTGACGGCGCGGGTGTTTGTGAACCGGTTGTGGGCGCGGTTGTTCGGGGCTCCGTTGGTGGATTCGCCCGCGGATTTCGGGGTGCGGACGGCGGCCCCGTTGCAACCTGAGCTGATGGATTGGGCGGCGGCGACGTTCATGAAGGACGGGTGGTCGCTGAAGCGGTTTCTGCGGACGGTGCTGCTGTCGCAGGCGTGGCGGCAGGA
>CANHUG010000291.1 GCA_947462995.1 Verrucomicrobiales bacterium
CGCTCTCCGCGGCATGGACGATAAGGTCGTCCTCATCGCCGGCGGCAAGGAAAAAGGCCTCGACTACCTCCCAGTCACCCAACTCATCGCCGCCAAAACCTCCGCCGTCTTCACCATCGGCGAAATCGGCCCGCGCCTCGCCGCCCTCTGGGGCCACGCCGTCCCCTGCACCGTCTGCTCCTCCCTCGACGACGCCGTCCGCTCCGCCCTCGCCGCCGCCTCCCCTGGCCAGTCCGTCCTCTTCGCCCCAGGCACTTCGTCCTTCGACATGTTCACAGGCTACGACCACCGCGGCGACTCCTTCATCCAATCCGTCAACCAGCTGATCACACCATGAGAAATCTGCCCGATCAAAAATCCCGGCCTCTCCGCCGCCGCAGCAAAAACCTCTTCGGTGCCATCACCGAACGTTTCGGCAAAACCCACCGTCTCCCAGCTCACATGAGCACCTCCGACGACTGGGAAGTCGAGGTCCCCCAGATCCGCATGTCACGCGCCTTCGTCGTCATGCTCGCCCTCCACCTCGTCGCCGTCGGCGGGCTCTTCGCCTTCCACACATGGGGCCGCGACAGCGAAAACTCCGGAGCCGTCGCTCACGACCCTAACGCCCCGGACGCCGCCACCGCCCCACCCGCCACCCAGCTCGCCACCCTGCCCAGACAAGGTGCCCCAGCCTCCCTCGCAGGCGCAGAACCTCCCATCCCGCGCGCCGAAGTCGTCCCGGAAGACGAGGTCGCCGAACCCGAAGCCGCCCCCGAACCCTCCACTCCCGGCACCTTCCACACGCTCCAACCTGGCGAAACCAAGCTCCTCGTCTCCACCCGCTACGAGCGCAGTGTCGAACAGCTCCAAGACGCCAACCCGGACGCCTCATGGGAAGCCGGCTCCCGCATCCTCATCCCCGACGCCCCTCACGTCATCGGTGCCACCGCCAACCCTTCCGCAAAACTCACCCAGCGCACCGCTCCCTTCGACCCTTCCCCAGCCCCGGCCGAAATCCCCGACGCCACCCCTGAAGACTCCATCGCTCAGGAAGAACAACCGCTAGAACACGCCCAGCCAGCCGAGCCGGAACCCACCACCGTCGCCTCGCGCCAGCCGGACACATGGGTCCAGGATAAAAGCCGCCGCATCACCCCGGCCGCCACTCCTCCAGCCGCTCAACCTTCCTCCAAACCCTCCACGAAACCCGCCGCCCAGAAACAACCCGCCGTTGTCGTCAAGGCCACCCCGGCCACCAAACCCAAGGCCGCCCGCACCGAACCCGCTGAACCAAAAGCAGCTCCCGTTCCGGTCAAAACCTCACCAAAACCCTCTACCAAAAAAACCGACGACGAATCCGCCGTCGCCACCAAACCCAAAGCCGAAACCCCAGCCAGATCCGCAGGCCAGCGCACCCACGTCGTCGTCCGCGGCGACACGGTCTACAATGTCGCCCGCCGCTACGGCTTCCCTGCCGGCGAAATCATGCGCCTCAACGGTCTCAGCGACTCCAGCGTCATCCGCCCAGGCGAACAACTCAAAATCCCCGTCCGCCGCTGAAACCCTAGCACCTCCCCACCGTGTCCCGCCGCGCCCCGTTCGTCCTCCTCGCCTGCGTCATCCTCCTCACGGTCCTCGGCTTCATCATGCAGCTGAGTACCGCAGGCTTCAGCGCAGAAACGCGTCACGACACGTGGTCCGCCCTCCGCCGTCAGGGAATCTGGTGCGCCCTCGGCCTCGTCGGCGGCACCACCCTCATGCTCCTCGACTACCGACGCTGGAAAACCCACGCCCGCACCATCCTCGCCGTCTCCGTCGTCCTCCTCGCCCTCTGCTTCATCCCAGGCATCGGCAAAAACATCAACGGCGCCACCCGCTGGATCGGCCTCGGCCCGCTCGTCTTCCAACCCTCCGAACCAGCCCGCCTCGGCGTCCTCATCGCCCTCGCCGCATGGTGCGCCACTTTCTCCCACCGACGCACAGAATTCCTCCACGGCTTCCTCTTCCCGCTCCTCATCCTCGCTCTGCCCGTCGGCCTCATCGCCCTCGAAGTCGATCTCGGTGCCGCCGCTCTCCTCTTCACCACAGGCACCGCCATCCTCTTCCTCGCAGGCACCCGCCTCATCTACGTCGCCTCAATGGCTCTCCTCGGCGCAGCCCTCCTCTTCTCCGCCGTCAAACTCATCCCCAACCGCGCCGCACGCTTCACCGCCTTCACCCTCCTCTGGCAGGACTCCGTCCCCAAGGACGTCCCCTCGGAAATCCTCAGCCTCAACCACCAGCAAGAACAGGGCCTCATCGCCCTCGGCGCTGGCGGCCCTCGCGGCATGGGCCTCGGCGACGGCCGCCAGAAACGCTTCTACCTCCCCTACTGCCACACCGACTTCATCTTCCCCGTCGTCGGCGAAGAACTCGGCCTCCCCGGCACCCTCGGCACCGCCGCCCTCTTCACAGCCCTCGCCCTCGCAGGCCTCTCCGTCGCCGCTCGCGCCCCCGACCGCTTCGGTGCCCTCCTCGGCTCAGGCATCGTCCTCCTCATCACCATCCAGGCCATCATCAATATCGGCGTCACCACCGCCTGCATGCCCAATAAAGGCATGCCCCTCCCCTTCCTCTCCTACGGAGGCTCCAATCTCTGCTCCTGTCTCTGCGCCGTCGGCCTCCTCCTCGGCATCTTCCGCCAGAGCCGCCCGGAAGCCGCAGAACCGGAACCAGCATGGGGACGTCCCAAGTTGACGGTCGCCATCTGATCGTGCTAACTCTGGCCCATGTACGGCCAACCATCTCCTCCTGCAAGACGCTCAGGCTGCCTCGGCATCCTCCTCGGCAACCCGCGCATCATGGGTGCCCTCGTCCTCCTCGTCATGGGCTACTTCACCTACATGTCCTCCACCCGCGAGGAGGTCAATCCCTTCACCGGTGAAAAAGTCCGCGTCAAACTCACCCCGGATCAGGAAGTCGCCATGGGCCTCCAGTCCGCCCCCCAAATGATGAAGGAATTCGGCGGCGAATACCGCGAACCCATCCTCGCCAACAAAATCAACGAAATCGGCGCCCGCCTCCTCCGCGCCAAAGACCAGATCGTCGCACGCCGCGGCTCCAAGGACTTCAACTACCCCTTCGCCTTCCACGTCCTCGACGACCGCAAAACCATCAACGCCTTCGCCCTCCCCGGCGGCCAGGTCTTCATCACCCGCGCCCTCCTCGAACAACTCCCCTCCGAAGACGCCGTCGCAGGCGTCCTCGGCCACGAGGTCGGCCACGTCCTCGCATGGCACTCCAATAAACAAATGGCCAAAAGCGGTCTCCTCCAGAGCATCGCCGGCGCCGCCGCAGCAGCCACCGCCAGCGAACGCAGCAACGGCGCTGCCATCGGACAGATGGTCGGCCAACTCCTCCAGACCCGCTACGGCCGCGAAGACGAATCCCAGTCCGACCGCATCGGCGTCCAGCTCCTCATCGTCGCAGGCTACAAACCAGAAGCCCTCCTCGACGTCATGAAGGTCCTCGGCCAATCCATGGGCGGTGCCAGACCACCCGAAATCCTCAGCACCCACCCGTTCCCAGAAACCCGCGCCAAACAAATCGACGTCTACATCGACCACTTCAGCAAAGATCCCTTCGGAACATGGACTCAGGGCTGGAACTGAACCCTCCCGCGCGTTCCCGGACGAAACATTCCCCCGCGCCGCGCGTTTGCCCTCTCTCCCCATTCCCCCACCACACCCCCCTCTCATGCTACCACTCCGCGCTTCTCTAATCCTCGCCTCCCTCGCCGTCTCCGCCTCCGCTGACGTCACATGGAAAACCCAGCGGCTCTGCGACGAATTCCACGCCGAAGGCGCAGCCGCCGGCGACTTCAACAAGGACGGCAAAATGGACGTCGTCTACGGACCCTACTGGTGGGAAGGCCCTACCCTCGAAAAACGCCACTCCATCTACGAAGGCCAACCCGTCGACCCACGCGGCTACTCCAAAAACTTCTTCAACTACACCCCGGACCTCAATAAAGACGGCTGGGCCGATGTCCTCGTCCTCGGCTTCCCCGGCGACGTCTCCTACTGGTTCGAAAACCCCAAGGGCGCTGACGGTCTCTGGAAACGCCACGACGTCTTCAGAGTCACCGACAACGAATCCCCCCACTGGACCGACATCACCGGCGACGGAAAACCCGAAATCGTCTGCAGCACCGCCGGTGCCTTCGGCTTCGCCAGCCCATCCGAAGACCCCGCCGCTGAATGGCCCTTCACCAAGGTCACCGGCGACATCAAACTCCAGCGCTTCACCCACGGCCTCGGCGTCGGTGACGTCAACGGCGACAAACGCCCCGACCTCCTCGAAAAGAACGGTTGGTGGGAACAACCAGCCGACACCCGCACCAGCCCGGAATGGAAATTCCACGAACAGCCATTCTCCGGCCCCGGCGGCGCTCAAATGTTCGCCCAGGACCTCGACGGCGACGGCGATCAGGATGTCTTCACCTCCCTCGCCGCTCACGGCTACGGGCTCGCATGGTACGAACAGAATGACGGCAAATGGACCCGCCACGACCTCATGGGCGACTCCAAAGACGACCCCGCCAAACCTCGCTTCAGCGAAATCCACGCCATCGATAACGCCGACTTCAACGGCGACGGCATCCGCGACTTCGTCACCGGCAAACGCTTCTGGTCCCACGCCCCGCGCGCCGACGGCACCGGCGGCGAAGACGGCACCCACGACCCCGCCGTCCTCTACTGGTATGAAGTGAAACCAGGCAAAGCCAGCGGCAAAGCCGAATTCATCCCCCACCTCATCCACAACGACAGCGGCGTCGGTACCCAGGTCACCGCCGTCGACGTCGATGGCAATGGCGTCCCCGATGTCGTCGTCGGTAACAAAAAAGGTTGCTTCGTCAGCTTCGGCACCCGCAACTGACCCGACCAGCTCTCAGCATCGCCGCCCTCGCATCGCCGGATTCATGGTTGTCCCCGGCATCCTAGCCGCCATCGTCCCAGCATGCCAGCAAAACGCCCCGATGCTTCCTCTGACCCGGCCCGGCCGGCCGAAATGGTTTCCCGCCGTTTCGGCCGCCGGCTCCGGCAGCTGCGCGCAGAACGCGCATGGTCCCTCGAAACCCTCGCAGGCCGCAGCGGCGTCAGCCGCTC
>CANHUG010000292.1 GCA_947462995.1 Verrucomicrobiales bacterium
AGGATTCGCTGGCAGCAGGTCTGCTAGCGATCCCACAAGGGGAATCTCAAGGTTCCCGGCGCGCAGGGAGATCGCATAAACAGGGTCATCAAGGAGAATGTCCGCATGGAAACGCGATCCGTCGCGCAGCAGAAGATCGCCGCTCCCGCGCAGCGTGACTTCCCCTCCCGGATGCAGCAGCAGCCTGAGCGGTCGCGCCCGCGGAATCTCGAGCCGGCCCAGTTGCCCCAGCGCAAGCGATCCACGGCAGGAAAACCCCATCGGCGATGCAAGGTGCAGCGGAGTGAATTCACGGTCATATCCCCCGATCTCCCCAGGAAGCCCAAGGCCGGGACTGATCATCGCAAAAACCCCTCCGCGGATGCCCTCACGGGTCAGCGTGCCGCCCTTCCAGAGCATTTCACTCCGGCCATGAATGCGCAGACGGACACCCCCGCCAGCTGGCAACCGCAGCAACCCGGCGAGATCCGCAAAAGCAAGCTCCCCACGGCGGACACGCAGCGGCACGTCCGTGGCGGAAAATTCCAGAAATCCCGCCGCACCATCCGCATTCAGCATCTGCGTGGGCGAATCCGGACCAAACCCAATGCGGATCCGACTTCCGGAAAAAAAGGTCCCCGCCGCCGTCTCCGCAACGCGCCCACCCTCCGGGAAATCGATGCGGAACGCATGACTGGCTGAGCCCCCGCCATTGTAGTCGGGCAGATAACTGAATGGATAGAGTGAACCATCCGGCTTCTGCCCTAGCAATGCACCACCCGCTGGCTGCCCGCCCGGATCGAGCGGAATCAGATCGCTGCTCTGGATCCCCGGAACGAAAGTGTAGATATCCGAGAATCCACTGTTACCGGCAGCATCCGTTGCCCGCGCCTGAAATTGCCGCGGCGCCGGATCCGCCGGATTGATCGGCACAATCCGCTTCCAGGTTCCCACCGGTCCCTCCGTCGCCGCCCCCAGCTGAACGATCCCTTCACCGTACGACACCCCCACCACTCCCACGTTGTCTTCCGCCTGCACCGTCAGCTCGAGAGATAGCTGTCCGGCCCCGCTCAGTCGGCGCACCT
Source organism: Verrucomicrobiales bacterium (assembly GCA_947462995.1). Classification (GTDB taxonomy): domain Bacteria; phylum Verrucomicrobiota; class Verrucomicrobiia; order Verrucomicrobiales; family V1-33; genus V1-33. Next base: position 1,065 of record CANHUG010000292.1, read on the forward strand.
GAAGAACCGATACCGTCGGCGGCTCCGTGTCCCCAGCCCCCACCCGGATCGCCCTCCAGAATACCTTCGTCGCTCCCGGCGGCACCGATGGATCCGTGAATTCCAGCTGATTCCCCTCAGCCCTCAGCGTCGCCACCGCATCCCATCGGCTCAAATCCGCAGACCGCTCAAGCCGGTACTCCGCCCCAGCCACCGTCGACCAGCGCAACCGCCACTCGCCACCCGCCAGCTTTTCAGGCGCAGCCTCGAACGCAGGTCCCTGACCGAGGCCATCCCCAACCACGGGCACCATCGCAAAGAGCATCATCCCAGCAGCCACGCAGCACCGCAGAAACCGAACCATTGGTGGAACATCCATACCCGCGGCTATGTCTTCCTTCCCGAGGAAGCAAGATAAAACGGCAACTGGCGGCAGGACGATCATTGGATCACCTCGGAGATCCACAGGGCACCACCTCAAAAAACAACGCCCCGCCCCACGCTCCAGCACACAAGTGATTCCAGGAGCCTGAAGCAACTCATCCGCCCTCATGGGCAGCCAGTGCGGAGCGCTGGGATGGGTCAATTCAAGCACATGGAACAGTCTCGACTCGGCGCCATCCAACGTGTCCGCGATCAGGGCCATCAAAGATTGTTAGCAAACCGACACGCCTGAAGTAACAGCTCCGTCCCCCTCTCCCCACCAGCATTCCCCTGCCCCCCATTCCCCTGCCTCTCCCTCTCCCTCTCCCAACAAGCCATTCTCACTTCTCACTTCTCACTTCTCACTTCCCTCCCCCACCTCCGCATTGACCCCCGCCCCATCCCAGCCCATCCTCCCTCCTCTCCGCCATGCCCGTCGCCCGCCGCCGCCACAGCCCGCCCAGCGATCCCCCGGACCGCAAGGCCCGCAACCAACGCATCTCCGCCCGCGACCGCGAAGCCAAACTCGCCAGTCGCCTCCTCGGCGAAAACGCCCCCGCACCGCTCTTCATCCCGGTCACCGCGCTCTACCAGTGGATCGCGTGGATCTTCATGGTCCCGCTCTGCTTCGTCACCCTCCTCACACTCTGCCTCTGCCTCAATGACGGCCTCGAAGGCGGTCTCTGGCGCAGCGCCCCCTTCTGGTTCTTCAGCATGGGCTTCATCATGTGGCTCATCTGGTTCCTCTTCCAGCCTCGCCCCGTCACCCTCTACGTCTGGGGCCACGAAATGACCCACGCCCTCACCACCATCTTCTGCGGCGGCGGCATCCGCGAATTCCACGTCACCGCCAGCGGCGGCCACGTCGTCACCACCAAAAACAATCTCCTCATCGCCCTCTCCCCCTACTTCGTCCCGCTCTACTCCCTCCTCGCAGTCCTCCTCTTCCTCCTCGCAGGTCTCTTCCTCGACCTCAATCGCGCCATAATGCTCCCATGGGGCGGCATGCTCCGCCCATGGCACGGCTTCTACTTCATCACCGGCCTGACATGGAGCTTCCACATCTCCTTCACCATCTGGATGATCGGCAAAGACCAGCCTGACCTCCGCATCAACGGGGTCTTCTTCTCCCTCTGCCTCATCGTCTTCGTCAACCTCCTCGTCCTCTCAGGCATGCTCATGCTCGCCTCCCCAACCCTCAACCCAGCCGCCTTCGGATCCGCATGGCTCCAGGCCGCACGCTCCTCCTCCGAAGCCATCCGCGAAATCTTCCTCCTCCTCCGCAGTCTCATCTCCTGACAACTTCTTCGCAGCTCTCCGCCTTCTTGCACCCCCGCACTAACACTCCCGGAATCCCGGAAGCGGAGAGGGCCAGAATCGAACTGACCAGGGCAAGGGTCACTCACCCTCAACGGTTTTGAAGACCGCAGCAGCCACCAGGCACGCGTCACTCTCCCTCGCTTCCACCACACCCTTCCCCCCGTTCCTCCCTCCCGCAATCCGGATTCCCCCCCCGGACCTGCGGTCTGGACACTCCACCTCACTCCCCCGATCCTCCCCACCATGCTCTCCCGCCGCCGCCTCCTCCACACCATCATCGCCTCCGGCTCCGCCCCGCTCATCCTCCCGCGACACCTCATCGCAGGCAGCGGCCAAACCCCACCCTCCGAAAAACTCGCCACCGCCCACATCGGGGTCTCCGGCCAGGGCGGCGGCAATCTCGGCGAAATCGGCAAGTTCCCCGAAGTCGAGGTCGTCGCCCTCTGCGACGTCGACGAATCCCGCCTCGCCGGCCCAGCCAAAGAATACCCCAAGGCCCGCACCCACCGCGACTGGCGCAGGCTCTTCGACTCCCAGAAGGACTTCGACGCCGTCGTCGTCTCCACACCGGACCACCACCACGCCCCCATCGCCCTCACCGCCATGCTCCTCGGCAAGCATGTCTACGTCGAAAAACCCCTCGCCCACACCGTCGAGGAAGCCCGACTCATGTTCGCCACCGCAGAAAAAATGAAGGTCGTCACCCAGATGGGCAACAACGGCCACGGCGGCGACGGGCTCCGCCGCTGGAAGGAATACGTCGACGCCGGTACCATCGGCACCCCCACGGAAATCCACGTCTGGAGCGACCGTCCCGGCGGTTGGTGGGGCTCTCAAGGCAAACCCCGCCCCACTGACACCCCCGCCGTCCCAGCCTCCCTCGACTGGGACCTCTGGCTCGGCCCCGCACCCCTCAGACCCTATCATCCTTCCTATCACCCCATGCAGTGGCGCGGCATCAAGGACTTCGGCTGCGGAGCCCTCGGCGACATGGCCGTCCACAACGCCGACCCGGCCTACTTCGCCCTCGACCTCGGAGCCCCCGACTGGGTCGACGCCGAAACCAGCCCGCCTAACAATGACTCGTTCCCCGCATGGACCATCGTCACATGGCACTTCCCAGCCAAAGGCAACCGCCCCGCCATCACCATGAAATGGTACGACGGCGGTAAACGCCCCGCCAACGTCCCCTTCGTCGACCCCGCCCTCAATCTCGGCGACAACGGGCTCATCATCGCCGGATCCAAAGCCGCCCTCTTCGGCGGCAGCCACGCCAGCCCTCCCCGGCTCCTCCCCTCCGAAGCCCAGGCCTCCACCCCCGTCCCACCCAAATCCCTCGCCCGTTCCCCCGGCCACCGCATCGAATGGGTCCGCGCCGCCATCGCCGGCAATCCCAAAGACGCCATGAGCGGCTTCTGGTACTCCGCACCCTTCACCGAAAGCCTCCTCACCGGCATGCTCGCCGTCGAATTCCAGAAGCGCCTCACATGGGACGCCGCCGCCATGCGCTCCCCCGACACCCCGGACGCCGACAGAGTAGTCCGCAAAATATACCGGGATGGCTGGAAGCTCCCCCTCTGATCCGGATTGCACTTTCCTCTCCCACCCGCTATCCGCCCCGCAATCTCATGAAAATCACCCGCATCCTCGCCTACCGCGTCGAACTCCCTCTCCACGAGGTCACCTACAAATGGAGCGGCGGTAAATCCGTCACCGTCTTCGACAGCACCATCGTCAGAGTCGATACCGACGCCGGCATCACCGGCTGGGGAGAAGTCTGCCCCCTCGGACCATTCTACCTCCCAGCCTACGCCGACGGGGTCCGCGCCGGCATCCGCGAACTCGGCCCGCACCTCATCGGTCAGGACCCGCGCCAGCTCGTCCGCCTCAACCACCTCATGGACGCCGCCCTCAAGGGCCATCCCTACGTCAAATCCGGCATCGACATCGCCTGCTGGGACATCCTCGGCCAGTTCGCCAACCTCCCCGTCTGCGAACTCCTCGGCGGCCGCTACGGCGACTCCATCCGGCTCTACCGCGCCATCTCTCAGGAATCCCCCGACGAAATGGCCGACAAAGTCGCCGCCTATCGCGCCGAAGGCTACTCCCGCTTTCAACTCAAGGTCGGTGGCGACCCAGACACCGACATCGCCCGCATCTTCGCCGTCGCCGCCAAACTCCAGCCCGGCGACCGTCTTGTCGCCGACGCCAACACCGGCTGGACTCAACACGAAGCCGTCCGCATCGCCAAAGCCGTCCGCGATGTCGATGTCTACATCGAACAACCCTGCCTAACCTACGAGGAATGCCTCGCC
>CANHUG010000293.1 GCA_947462995.1 Verrucomicrobiales bacterium
CTTGCCAGCAGACCGCGCCAACGCGCCGACCGTTCGGAAACAGTGGACTGAATCATGCAGCCATCATCCGCGGGAACCTCACCCGCGCACCCTCAGTCCGATGTGTATCGCTGAGACGGTAACAGACCTCTTAGGTCTCTCCGCCCCCGCGGCCCCCCTCGGACAGGTGCCCAGACCTCTCAAAACCGCTCCGCGCCGGAGCTGAACCGGAATCTCTCCCCACAAGCCCTCCCCCCTTCCCGCCTTCGCGTCGCCCCTCTCCCAACAAGCCCTTCCCACTTCCCACCATTCCCAATTTCCTATTTTCAATTTCCCCTGGCAGTCCCCCTCCCCCCGGCCACAGGCTCTCCCACCCACATGGCGATCACCGAGAACTGGAACATCCGCAGCCGCGCCCACGCCTGCGCCCACACCGGAAACCCATTCACCCAGGGCGAATCCTTCTACACCGCCCTCTTCGACGACCCCGCCACCGGCGATCTCATCCGCCGCGACTTCTCCCTCGCCGCATGGGACGACGCCCGCGCCCTCGCAGAACCGTTCTCCTTCTGGAAAAGCACCTACGAACCCCCAGTCAACGACGCCAAACCTGAAGTCGTCGAAAAAGAAAACGCCGAATCCCTCCTCCGCCGTCTCATCGAGGAAAATAGCCCGGGCTCCGAAAACACCCGCTACATCCTCGCCGTCATGCTCGAACGGAAGAAAATCCTCAAGCACACCGCCACCCGCGACTCCGACGACGCCTCCTTCCTCATCTACGAACACCCCAAATCCGGCGAAATCTACATCATCCGCGACCCGGAACTCAAACTCGATCAGGTCGAAGCCGTCCAACGCGAAGTCTCCCTCCTCCTCACCCTCGGCGCTCGCCCACCTCAGGAGCCCAACCCAGAAGCCGCTCCCGCTCCCGAAACCACTCCAGAGCCAGAGCCCTCCGTCGAATCCGCTCCTGATCCCTCCCTCGAGCCCTCCGAGCCCGAGCCCTCCGCACCTGATCCCTCCACCGACCCAACTCCGGAAACCGGATCCACCCCCGAGCCTGTCCCCGATCCCGAGCCCTCCTCAGAACTCGCTCCCGAAACCTCCGCCGAACCCGAGCCCGCCCCCGACTCCCCCGCCTGAGCCCCTCACCCTCTCACCTTCCCTTCCCATGGCCGTCACCGCATCCATCGACCTCCGCACCGAAATCCTTCGCCTCAAAAAGGAACGCAACGCCGTCATCCTCGCCCACAACTACCAGTCACGCGAAATCCAGGAGGTCGCTGACTTCGTCGGCGATTCCCTCGGCCTCTCCTACCACGCCAAAGAAACCAACGCCGACGTCATCGCCTTCTGCGGGGTCCACTTCATGGCTGAAACCGCCAAAATCGTGAACCCGGAACGCATCGTCGTCCTCCCAGACAAAGACGCCGGCTGCTCCCTCGAACAAAGCTGCCCAGCCCCAGCCCTCGAAGAATACCTCCGCCGCCACGCCGACAAAAACTACTACGTCATCGCCTACATCAACTGCTCCGGCGCAGTCAAAGCCCTCTGCGACTGCATCTGCACCTCCGGCAATGCCGTCAAAATCGTCCAGTCCGTCCCCCCAGACCGCAACATCCTCTTCGTCCCCGATGCCAACCTCGGATCATGGGTCATCGAACAAACCGGCCGCAAAATGGACCTCTGGCAGGGCGCCTGTTACGTCCACGTCGAGTTCACCCGCGACAGCATCCTCCGCATCAAAGACGAATACCCGGACACCCCCGTCGTCGCTCACCCGGAATGCACCTTCGCCGTCCGTCTCCTCGCAGACGAGGTCTGCAGCACGGAAAAAATGGTCCACTTCTGCCGCGCCCATCCCTCCCCGCGCTTCATCATCGCCACCGAAAGCGGCATGCTCCACCGCCTCCGCCGCGAATGCCCGGAGAAAGAATTCATCGCCGGCCCCACCCACCACTGCGCCTGCGCCGACTGCCGCTACATGAAAATGAATTCCATGGAGAAACTCATGCGCTGTCTCCGCGATCTCTCCCCTCGCGTAGAAATGCCGGAACACCTCCGCGCCCGCGCCGAGATCCCGCTCCTCCGCATGCTCGAACTCTCCCGTTAGGCCCCCTCCCCCAATACCCCATGCTGCCGTCATCCACCGCCCCGGAGCCCCCGCGCTCCGCCCTCTCCATCGGACGCTGGTTCGGCATCGATGTCTACCTCGAGGCCGCCATCCTCCTCCCGGTCGCCATCATCATCTTCCCCATCATGCAGCAGATCCCCGGCAGCCTCGGCCTCGGGATCGGGCTCGCCATCTTCATCATGCTCTTCGGCAGTGTCCTCCTCCACGAGTTCGGCCACGCCCTCATGGCCCGCCGCTTCGGCGTCGGCACCCGCAGAATCTCCCTCGGCATGCTCGGCGGCGTCGCCCTCCTCGAAGGACCAGCCCCCTCCGTCAAAGGCGACATCCTCATCACCATCGCCGGCCCGCTCGTCAATGTCCTCATCTGGTTCGCCGCCGATACCGCCCTCGGCTTCCTCAACCACGCCGCGCTCTCCGGCGGCGGCCTCTCCGAATCCGGCATCCCCTTCGGCGAATCCCTCGTCTTCCCCTACCTCGCACTCGACTTCCTCCGCGACATCAACCGCGGTCTCCTCTTTTTCAATCTCATCCCCGCCTTCCCCATGGACGGCGGCCGTCTCCTCTTCGGTCTCCTCCGCCTCAAACTCAATCCTCTCAAGGCCATCACCATCACCCTCACCGTCGCCCAGATCGCCGCGGCCGGCATGATGGCATGGGCCGTCTGGCGCTTCACCCACGGCGGCGGCAGCATCATCATGGGCTTCATCGCCTATCAGATCTTCACCTCCGCCCGCGCCAATCTCGCCGCCATCCGCGCACCCCGCTGACTGGAGATTCCGTCTGTAAAACGGGACGCACTCGCCGTCCTGCCCTCAGTCATCCATCCCCGGCACCGCCTGCGCCGGATCCACCGGCTTCCCTTCCCACTCCCACAGCCCCACCCCGCCCGGCCGTCTCAGAATCCGGAGCGCACTCCCCGGCACACACGGCACATCCACCTTCGGCAGCCACTCCGCCAGCGCCCGCTTCCGCCCGTCGTACTCCGCCTTTCCCGCCAGATTCTCCCACTCGTTAGGATCCTTCTCAAGGTCGTACAGCTCTTCGCTCCCGTCCGCATAACGGATGTACCGCCACCGCCGGTCCCGCACACTGTGATTCCCCTCGTTGTGCGTCGTCACCGCCGGACGCTCCCTAACCGCCCCCGGATCCTCCAGCTGCGCCCGCAGGCTCACCCCGTCCAACCCCTCCACCGGCGCAATCCCGCACAAATCCGTCAGGGTCGGAAACATATCCAGCAGCTCCACCGCCGCCCCGCACCGCCCCCCACGCACCACCCCCGGCCCAGCCACCAGCAACGGCACCCGCGTCGCCCGCTCCCATAGCGAATTCTTCCCCGTTATCCCCTTCTCCCCAAGATGCCACCCATGGTCGCTCCAGAACACCACCACCGTGTTCTCCGCCCGACCCGTCGCCTCCAGCGCCGCCAGCACCCGACCCACCATCGCATCCATCGCACTAACCGACGCCAGATACGCCCGCACCAGCGGCCGCCACTCCCCATGCCGCCGCAACGACACCAGTCGCGGCTCCGGCAGCTTCCAGTGCAGCAGCCACGAAAACGCCGGCGTGTCCGCCCGGTCATCCTCCCGCACCTCCGGCATCACCAATCCCTCGTCAGGATACAGATCAAACCACCGCTGCGGCGCATAACACGGCACATGCGGCAACCGGAACCCGCACGCCACAAAAAACGGCCGCCCCCCATCCGCCGTCCGCAACGCCTCGCACGCCGCCGCCGCAATCTTCCCATCCGCATTCTCATCGTCACTCCCCGGATAAGGCCCCCAATCCATCGCCGCCAGACTCGACGGATAACCCGATAACCTCCTCCCTGGCCTCGGCATCCCCGGCGCAGGCCCCGTCCGCTCAAACTCCGCCGCCATCTCCTCCGCCCCCAGCGCCCCGTCATGCCACACTTTCCCGCAACTGTACGTCGCATACCCAGCCCTCCGAAACGCCTGCGGCAAACTCACCCGGTCCCGCCACGCCGCCACTTTCCTCACCCCCGGCGCCAACCCGTGAATCCCCGTCCGCGACGGCCGCAACCCCAGCAGCACACTCGTCCGCGACGGATTGCACAATGGAGCCTGACAATGCGCATTCGTAAACACCACCCCGCGCGCCGCCAATCCATCAAGGTGCGGCGTCTTCACCTGCCGATGCCCACCCAGCACCCCCACCCAGTCATTCAAATCATCCGCCACCAGAAACAACACATTCGGCGGCATCCCCGCCACCCGCACCATCCCCACCATCAGCATCAGAAAAATCCATCGCTTCATCCCAGCATCTCCCCCCGCTCCCACACCAACGCCACCTCTTTCCCCCACGCACCAACGGACATTGCACCAACCCGCCACTTGTTATACCTCTCCATACCATGACCTCTCGCCGCTCGCTCCTCGCCCTTCTCGCCCTCCTCCCGATCTCCACTTCCGCCGCCCCTCCCCCTGCTCCCCAAACTCCCCAAGCCCCCGCTCCCAAAACCGCCGTCATCGTCGTCGACATCCAGGGCGACTTCACCGAAGCCCACAAAGGCTCGCTCGCCGTCCCCGGCACCGACGCCACCTACCTCGCCGCCGTCGCCGCCGCCACCGCCTCCCTCAAAGCCGCAGGCCTCCCCATCTACGCCACCCAGGACTGGCACCCAGCCAATCACATCTCCTTCTTCTCCAATCACAAGGACCGCAAACCCTTCGAATCCATCTCCCTCAACGGCCGCACCCAGGTCCTCTGGCCCCCACACTGCATCCGCAAATCCCCAGGCGCTAACCTCCTCCTCGACCGCAATCTCTTCTCCGCCGTCGTCCAGAAAGGCAAAGACAAACGCTACGACTCCTACTCCGGCTTCAAAGACGATGGCGGTTCCTCCACACGCATGGAATCCCTCCTCCGCAAAGCCGACATCTCCCACGTCATCGTCTACGGCGTCGCCACCGACTACTGCGTCCGCGCCACCGCCCTCGACGC
>CANHUG010000294.1 GCA_947462995.1 Verrucomicrobiales bacterium
GGAAGCTGCGGGCGGGGGTGATCTGGGCGAACACGTATAACAAGTTTGATCCGGCGAGTCCGTTTGGCGGGGTGAAGGAGAGCGGGTTTGGTCGCGAGGGGGGGCTGCACGGGTTGCGGGCGTACGTGGCGTTGTGAGGGATCGGGGTGCGAGCGAGGAGGATCACAGAGTTTCCGAGATGTTGTCGCCGGATCTGACATTCACGCAGCGGATGCTGGGGTGGAGCGTCGTGGTGCTGACCTTGGCGCGCTGGGTGATGGGCGGGGTGCTGGATATTACTGCTGGGGAGGCGCTGCTGGTGGAGTGGGGGCGGCATCCGGGGCTGGCGGGGTATGAGGGAGGATGGGGAGCGGCGTTTCTGACGTTGCCGGGAACGCTCTTGTTCGGGAAGACGGCGTTTGGGGTGAGGTGTCTGGTGCCATTGATGGCGGCTGGGGCGACGTGGGGATTGTACCGGCTGGTTAGGGGGGCGACAGGGGAGAAGCAGGCGGCGTGGGCGGTGTGTCTGTTGAATCTGACGCCGGTGTTCAATCATGCGGCGGTGTTTTTCCGGCCGGAGCTGGTGGCGGTGTGTCTGCAGTTGTGCGGGATGGCGGCGTTGTGGCGTGCGTTGCGGCGGGCGTCGGCGTGGGATTGGCACTGGGCGCTGGCGGGGTTGAGTTTCGGGGCGGCGATTTACTGCTGGGCTGGGGCGGTGTGGGGATTGGTGTCGGTGGTGGTGCTGCTGGCCGGGGGGCGGCGGTGGCGGCGGCAGCTGATCCGGCCGGGGTTCTGGATCCTGATGGCGGATGCGGCGCTGTTAGTGTGGCCGGTGTGGGATTGGAATGTGGAGAATGCGATGGCTGGGGTGGATCACTGGCGGGAGGTGCTGCTGCCGGCGGGGGAGTTAGGGGTTCTGCAGGTGGTGCGGCTGGCTGGGAAGTGGGTGCTGGGGTTGACCCCGCTGGTGGCGGCGGCTGGGGTGTGGGCGTTCGGGTGCGGCGTGCGGCGATGGGGATCGAGTGACAGCGGGCGGTATTTCACGGCGTTTGCGCTGACACCGTTTGCCGGGGCGTTGGTGGTTTCGGTGGGCGGTGGTGGGCAGACTGCGTGGATTGCGCCGGCGCTGCCGGCGTTGTGCGGGTTGATAGCGTGGGCGTGGGAGGATGCGCTGGCGGAGCGGATTGTGTGGAAGCAGCGGTTGCAGTGGCTGACGGTGCTGCCGGCGTTGATTCTGACCCCGGTGGCGATGGAGCCGGACGTGTTGCGGCTGGCGGGGATGGGGGTGTCGCCGGTGCGGGAGGCGTCGCGGGCGTGGCGCGGTTGGGAGACCTTGAGTGCGGAGGTGGCGCGGACGGTGGAGGCGGCGGGGCCGCAGGCGGAACCGGATGCGCGGGGCGGGCGGCGGTTGTTTCTGATCGCGCGGGATGAGCGATTGGCGTCGATTTTGAATTTTCGGTTACCGGAGGGATTGCCGGTGCGGCGGCCTGGGGAGGCGTATCCGCTGGTGCATGTGCCGGAGTCGCCGGTGCCGGAGTCGGCATATCATTTCTGGCCGCGGTACGATGCGGTGTCGGGCGGGCGGAGTTACTTTGCCGGGTGCACGGCGCTCTACATTACGGATGATGATCGGAGGGATCCACCGGACCGGATTGTGCGGGCGTTTGGGTCGTGGCGGGTGCTGTCGGTGTTTGATGTGACGAGCCGCGGGCAGATGCTGAGGAGGGTGCGGGTTTTCGCTTGCTACGGGTACGCTGGAATCCCTGAATGAGAGGTATGTCTTCTGCTGCTCTGCAGGCTGGTGAACCGGCCCTTTCTGTTGTGATTCCGCTCTTCAACGAGGAGGACAACGTGGCGGCGCTGACGGCGGAGGTGGCGGCGGGTTTGGCTGGGACGAGTTTCGAGCTGGTGTATGTGGATGACGGGTCGACGGACGGGACGGTGGCGCGGATTCCGCGGGAGCCGTTTGTGCGGGTGCTGGAGTTTCGGGAGAACCGGGGGCAATCGGCGGCGATGCATGCGGGGATTCATGCGGCGCGGGGGAAGGTGATTGCGCTGCTGGACGGGGATCTGCAGAATGATCCGGCGGACATTCTGCGGCTGGTGGCGGAGCTGGATAAGGGGTATGACCTGGTGTGCGGGTACCGTGCGCAGCGGAGGGACACGGCGTTCCGGCGGGTGCAGAGCCGGGTGGCGAACTGGGTGAGGAGCCGGTTTACGGGGGACGGGGTGAGGGACACGGGTTGCACGCTGAAGGCGATGCGGGTGGAGTGTCGGGATGCGCTGGTGTTGTTCCGCGGGATGCACCGGTTTATTCCGGCGCTGATCAAGGGGGCTGGGTTCCGGCTGACGGAGATGCCGGTGAATCACCGGCCGCGGCTGCACGGGGTGAGCAAGTACGGGTTTGGGAACCGGGCGTTCCGGGCGACGCGGGATATGTTCGGGGTGAAGTGGCTGCTGAGTCGGCAGTGCGGGTATGTTTTGAAGGATCCGAAGGCGTGAGATGGGTGGGGTGAGGGCACCGTGCGCGCGGACTTGCGGGTGAGCGGAGGTGGTTGAAGAATGGTGGGATGAAACGGATTACGGCATTGCTGCTCTTTGTGGCGGTGGTTCCTGCGGTGGCGCAGGACCGGAAGACGCTCGCGGGGCCATTGAGGAAGTTTGATGCGAATCGTGACGGGAAGCTGGAGGGTCGGGAGCTGGTGCTGGCGCGGCAGGCGCACAATCGGGGAGGGCGCGAGGCGGAGCCGAATCCTGGGCGTTGGAAGGGTATGCTGGAGCGGCTTGAGCGGGAGTTCATGAACCGGCGGCAGAGGGATTTTGACGAGGACGGGGACGGGAAGCTGGATGAGGGCGAGCGGGGGGAGGCGCGGAAGGTTTGGGAGGCGATCAGCGAGGGGATGGCGGGGATCCGGGATGAGGTGACGGCGCGTTACGACCGGAATGACGATGGGGAGTTGAACGATGCGGAGCGGGGTGAGTCGAAGAAGGAGACTGAGCGCCTGCGGCGGGAGCTGGAGGATCGGGTGCTGGCGGAGCGGAAGGGTGGGGATGGGTCCGGGGTAGGGCGTTGAGAGGTGTAAATTCCGCATGCATCCCGGCGGGGGAGGCATTATGGGCCGGATCCCGTGACTGTTCTTGCCATTACCAGCCAGAAGGGCGGCGTCGGAAAAACCACCGTCTCCGTCAACCTTGCCTATTCCCTCGCTCGCCGCGGGTGGAACACATTACTTGTGGACACTGACCCTCAGGGGTCAGTGGGGCTATCGCTTTCCGAGAAGGCGAGGAAGTGCAAGGGCCTGTACGATGCGGTGAATTCCGGGGCGGCTGTGGAGGGGATGATCCTTGGGACGCGGTTGCCGGAGTTGAAGATTCTGACGAGCGGGCGGCCGCACGGGTATTTCGAGGCGGTGCAGCCGGGGATTGACGGGGCGGCGGCGATGCGGCGGGTGGTGGATGAGTTGCGCGGGCGGAAGCAGTTTGATGTGGTGCTGATCGACACGCCTGCGGGGTTGCAGGGGATTACGGGGGATGTGCTGCGGATGGCGGATTCGGTGCTGATACCGCAGCAGGCGGAGCCGTTAGGGATGCGTTCGATTCCGCAGGTGCTGCATGCGATTCAGAGTTTGCGTGCGGCGGGATCGCCGCTGGAGGTGGCGGGGATACTGATGACGATGGTGCAGAATGAGCAGCGCGAGAGCACGGATGTGATCCGGGAGTTGCGGGCGCTGCTGCCGGCGCGGCTGCTGCTGGACACGCTGATTCCGCGGGATCCTGTGTTCATCAAGGCGTCTGCGGTGGGCGTGCCGGTGGGGCTTTTGTATCAGCAACCGCCGGCGGTGGCCCATTCGTTTGACCAACTGGCGGCTGAACTTGAACCCCGCCTGCGGCTGGAGCGCGCCCGGCCGAACGACCATGAACACACTAAACTCATGGATTGATGCGGAGGCGGTGAGTGGACTTGGTCAGGCCCTGTCGGGTCCGGCGGGTCCGCTTCCGTTGCTGCCGGAGGGATGTCTTCCGCTGACGAAGCTGTCGGTGGAGGATTTCCGGAGTGCTGCGCAGTACGAGCCTGCGGCGTTTCCGGCGTTGGCTGAGGCTGAGGCGGAGCCTGGGGTGGTCGGGCCGGTGCCGATTCGGGAATTGCTGCGTAACTTGAGGGAGAAGGCGGACCGTGCGGGGCTGATCCCCGGGGCGCGGGGAGTTGTCAGGGTTGCGGGAACTGTGGCGGCGGAGAATGGGGAGCCTGAGGTGAAGGCGGCGGTTGATGGTGGGGCGGAGCGGGAGCGATTGGCGGAAGAGGAAGAGGAATCGGGCGGGGTGATGGTGCCGGCGTTTGCGGCTCCGCTGGGGACCTTGTCGACGCGGGTGCGTGCGTTTATGGATTGGGTGCGGCGGCAGGTGACGAGCCATGATTTGTTCATTGCCGACGGGCAGGGCAATCCGGTGACGGATCGCGGGGCGACGGTGGAGTTGGTGACGGCGGCATTGCTGATGGCGGAGGCGGCGCGGAAGGCGTTGCGGCATTTTGCGTCGGCGGACGAGGGTGGGGGCGGGGTGGTGCTGGATCTGCCGGACGAGCGGAAGCTTTGTGTGATTGGGGCGGACACGACGCACGGCGTGTTTTGTCTGGGGTTGGTGCTGGATGACGCGCTGGCTCCGCGGGTGGCGCAGCGATTCCGGTTGGCGTTGAAGAAGGCGATCGAATCCGATGAACCGAGGCGCGAGCGCTGGTGAGCAGTGGAGAGCGGGATGTGGCGAGTGCTGATAGTGATAGTGGGCGGTTTGCTGGTGTCGTGCCGGATTCTGCCGGTGAGTGCGGTGCCGGTGGCGAAGGTGCCGCGGGCGGCGGGGGTGATGGTGCCGGCGGCGGAGCGTGAGGGGGCCGGGTATGTGGCGGCTGCGAGGCGTGCGGATGATCCGATGGAGCGGTTAGGGTGGTGTCTGAGAGCGATGGAGGCGTTGCCGCCGGAGGAACGGCGGTGGCGGGAAGAGGCGACGGAGATGGCGGCGGCGGTGTGGCCGGCGCGGCGTGTGGAGGTGGAGGCGGGCGGGCGGCGTTGGGAGGTGTCGGCGTCGCCGATGCCCGGGGTGGTA
>CANHUG010000295.1 GCA_947462995.1 Verrucomicrobiales bacterium
GTAGTTGGCGAGGAGGCCGGCTTTGAAGAAGCCGAGGACGATCTGGAGGATGCCGGAGAGGAGGAGGGCGGCGAGGAAGGCTTCGAAGGAGCCGAGGCGGGCGACTTCGGCGAGGACGATGGCGGTGAGACCTGCGGCTGGGCCGGAGACGCTGAGGTGGGAGCCGCTGAGGGAACCGACGACGATGCCGCCGATGGTACCGGCGATGATGCCTGCGATGGCGGGGACGCCGGAGGCGTGGGCGATGCCGAGGCAGAGGGGGATGGCGACGAGGAAGACGACGAGGCCGGCGACGAGGTCGCGGGAAACGGGGGAGGTGCTGGCGTTGGCGGGCGTCATGGCGGCGGAGTATAGCGAAGTTGGGGGATGGCGGGGCTAAAAAAATAAACAAATGTTCATGGTTCAAGCGTGATGGGGAAGCGCGGACGAGGTTGGGAGGAAGGGCTGGAAGGGAGGGCGGGGTGGGAGCGTTTGGGAGGGAATTACATGAAACTGGAGAAGCAGAAGGAGATCAGATTGCCGACGGGCGTGCTTGGGATGGCGTGTGCGCCGGGAGGCGGGCGGGTTTATGCGTCGTGCATGGATGGCGGGGTGTATGCGGTGGCGGAGGGGGAGCAGCCGCGGGCGATGGAGGGGCGGCATGAGAGTTATGCGAGCGGGTGTGTGCTGCTGCCGGGCGGGGAGATGGTGATTTCGGGCGGGTATGATGGGGTGCTGATCTGGCACGAGGTGGCGACTGGGAAGTGTGTGCGGCGGGTGAAGGCGCATGGGTTCTGGTCGTGGCAGATGGCGTTGTCGCCGGATGGGAAGCTAGTGGCGACGGTGACGGGGCAGTATCTGGCGGGCGGGGCGCGTTATGAGCCTGCGGGTGAGCGAGAGCCTTCGGTGCGGGTGTATGATGCGAGGAGTGGGGACCTGGTGCATGAGTTTGCGCATGTGCCGCCGGTGCTGAGTGTGGCGTTCAGTCACGATGGGCGGTATCTGGCGGCGGGGAATATGATGGGGGAGGTGAGGATCTGGGATTTGGAGAAGCCGGGGGCTGGGCCGGTGGTGGTGAAGTCGGATGGGTTCACGAGCTGGGGGAGCATCAAGAGCCACCATTACTGCGGGGGGATTTACGGGGTGAGGTTTGCGCCTGGAGATGATAGTGTGGTGGTGTGCGGGATGGGGGCGATGACGGATCCGATGGCTGGGAACGGGAAGATGACGTGGCAGCGGTGGGCGTGGAGGGAGGCGGTGCCGCGGATGACGGGGCAGATCCGGGATGGGGAACACGGGAGCGGGTTGATGGAGGCGCTGGCGTGGCATCCGGCGGGCACGCATTTTCTGATGGCCGGGAGGCAGGCGCAGGGGACGTGGAATGTGGCGTTGTTCAGCGGGTCGGATGGAGCGCTGGTGAGTTCGCTGGACACGAAGAACCGGGTGACGCGGGCGGAGTTCCTAGCGGACGGGACGGTGTGGCTGGGGGCTTGCGACGGGCAGCCTGGGCCGAAGGACGGGCGGTGGCCGGATTACGGGCGGGTGATCCGGTGTGTGGCGGGATGATTACATTTCGATGGTGGTGGGCGGGCCGTGGCCGCTGACGCTGATGAACCATGCGAGGAGGCGGTGGCCTGCGAAGAGCCAGACGATGCTGCCGGCTGCGAGGTAGGGGCCGAAGGGGATATTGGCGGCCCATTCGCGGCGGCGGAAGAGGATCATGGTCAGGGAGATGACTGAGCCGATCATGGCGCCTGCAAAGATGGTGAAGATGACGGCTTTCCAGCCGAGGAAGGCGCCGACGCAGGCCATCCAGTTGGCGTCGCCGAAGCCCATGGCTTCGCGGGGCTGATCGACGGCGGTGGCGGTGCCGGTGATGGCCTTGACGGATTCCATGGAGATGGAGACGGGTTCCGGGGAGGCTGGGGAGGTGACGGTGATGAGGGTATCGGAGAAGGAGAGGGAGGCGTTTTCGAAGGAGCGGTCGTCGAAGCGGACGGTGGGGGCGGAGATGATGAGGCGGTCGGCGGGGCGGTTGAAGATGTCGCCCCAGAGGGCGTCATCGCCGTTGATGGAGAAGACTGGTTCTTCGGTGCCGTCGGGCTGGGTGATGGACCATGGTTCCGGCTGATCGAATTTCATGCGGAGCCTGCCCATGGTGGCTTTGCCGAGCTGGATGATGAGGTAGATGAGGGCGTAGCCGAGGGCGGCGGCGGAGAGGGAGTGGAGGAGATTGTGCCACCATGGGCCCTCGACGATGAGGTTGGGGACGAGGGCGGCTGCGACGAGGCCGGCGGCGGCTCCGCCCCATGTGATTTCGTGCGGGAGGATCTGGTGATCGATGTCGATGTAGGAACCGGCGACGCAGAGGGCGAGGAAGGTCCATGCGGCGAAGACTTTCCAGTCGAAGCCGACGTGCCAGAGGGCGGCGACGAAGAGGATGCCGGTGAGGAGTTCAACGAAGAGGTAGCGCGGGGAGATGCGGGCGCGGCAGTTGGCGCATCGGCCGAGGAGGATGAGCCATGAGAAGATGGGGATATTATGCCAGAGGGGGATCTGGTATTTGCAGTGCGGGCAGAAGGAACGCTTTGGTTCCGAGGTTTTCATGCCGAGCGGAAGCCGGTAGATGACGACGTTGAGGTAGGACCCGACGCAGCAGCCGAAGGCGAACGCGAAGCACGTCAGCGGCCAGAGGATCTTGGGGGGGATCGGGAACTCGCAGGTCATGGGCGAGATTAAGGGGCGGAAGGGTGGTGCCGCAAACTTAAACCTTGGGGGAACGGGGCTCGGGTGGGCCATGGTGCGGGCAAGGAGACAGGGCACTTCGAGGGCATTGGGTGCTGGTGAACCGCAGATGGTGCAGATGGACGCAGATGCGTGAGGTGGTGAGTAAGGAGGGGTTTCTGGAGGGCGGACCGCAGAGGTATTGAGTCAGGTGCAGGCAGACAGGCTTCTGGGCGGGGGACGGGGGAAATCGCTCGCGGGGGTGTGGGGTGCGTGCTTGGGTGTGGGGATGAGTGAGACCCTGACTGGCGATGAGCGTGGAGTGATTCTGGATTGTCCGGCGTGCGGGACGGCGAATCGGTTGGTGTACGGGAAGCTGGATGCGCGGGGTCGGTGTGGTGGGTGCAAGGGGGAGTTGCCGCGGGTGTCGCTGCCGGTGGTGGTGGAGAGTGAGGCGGCGTTCGGGGCGTTGAGTCGGGAGAGTGCGTTGCCGGTGGTGATTGATTTCTGGGCGCCGTGGTGCGGGCCTTGTCGGATGATGGCTCCGGAGTTTGCGGCGGCGGCGCGGATGGCGGCGGGGGAGATGTTGTTTGTGAAGGTGAATACGGACGAGCAACCGGAGGTGGCGGCTCCGTTCCGGATCCAGGGGATTCCGGCGTTTGTGGTGCTGCGCGGGGGGCGAGTGGCTGGGCAGGCGTCCGGGGCGCGGTCGGCGGCGCAGTTGCTGGCGTGGGTACGGAGTGTGTGAGGGGGAGGCAAAAAGAATCCGCGCCCTTTTGAGGGGGCGCGGATGGGAAGAGAGTGATTCTCGGGGAATCGGGGAAGGCTCAGGCCTTGCGATTGCGGCGTGAGATGAGGGAGAGACCGCCGAGGGAGAGGAGGAGGGAGGAGGTGGCGGTGGCTGGTTCCGGGACGGCGGAGGGGTCTGAGGGTCCGTCGAAGATTTCGACGGCGAAGTGGGCTTCGAAGGAAGAGCCAGCGAAGGAGAGGGACAAGTCGCCCATGGAAGTTTCGGTGCTGAGGGAGGATTGGTCGGTCCAGACCCCGTTGAATTCGCCTGGGGAGCGGAGGTCATTGAGTTCCGCTGAACTGGAGGCGAGTTCGAGGGTGGAGATGAAGGGGTCGGGATAATCCTCGAGGGTTTTGAGGATTTGCTCGAAGAGGTCTGGATCCTTTTCTGCCAGAGTGGAGAGTTTCTGGAAGAGGTCCGGGTATTTTTCTGCGAATTCGGAGTTTTTGAGGTTTGGGTCTTTGGAGAAGAAGCTGGCGACGGTGGAGAAGAGGGACTGATCTTTGGCGAAGAGTTTTGGGTCGATGTCGAGGAGTTTGGAGACTGTCTCGACGGCGGCTGGGTTGGGTGCCGAGAGGATGAGGGAGTAGAAAGGGGATTTGCCGTCGTAGTTGGCGGATTGGATGGACGGCGAGAAGGAATCGGAGACTGGGAGCGTGAGTTTGAAGGAGCCGATATCGGTGATGAGTTCGATGACGGGTTGGACATTAACGGACTGGATATCGGAGTAGAGGCCTGAATCGGGGAGATGGTAGACGCTGCTGGTGTTGGCGGTGGAGGTGATGGAGAAGCTTTTGGCGGTGAAGGGGACGCCCTTGAGGGAGCCTGAGGCGTCTTTGCCTGTGAAGGAGTAGATGGCGGTGGCGGCGTGGAGAGAGCCGGTGGGGAGGATAGCCGCCGCGGTGATCAGTGGAAGGAAGGAGCGGAAGGTCATGATGGATGTGCAGGGGCGAAAGGTGGTATTGGATCGCGCAACGTTGAAGTTTGTGATCAGTTAGAGTGAGAGTCGTGTGCCATGGCAGGCAATTGCGACGGCGATATAGGAAGTGGAGGACGTCGGGGAGTTGGCGAGCGGTCCGGCGCTGGGATTGGGGACCATGGAGGTCGGAGATGTTTCGTGGGTTTGGGTTGGATTCGGGGATGGCCGTCCAGTTGATGATTCGCGCGGAGTGGGGGTGACAGAGATTGCTTGGTGAGGGCTGGTGTGGAGTACCTGGTTGTCGGTATGACGGGTGGTTTTATTCCGAGGGAGAGGGGTGAGTGATCAGATTTGAGTGTATCCTGAAGAGGTAATTGGGATACCCTCTCAACTGAGGTGTGTTTGAAAACACGACTGGTCAGGCCGCTGCACGGGGGCGCTGGGGAGGGATGGGGAAGAAATGGCAAGGGAATGTGGGGAGACCGGCGTTCCTGGGATCAGGGGGCAAAAAGAATCCGCGCCCTTTTGAGGGGGCGCGGGAGGGAGGAGGGGGAGATGCTGGTGAGGGGTTGAGGTGAAGGTGATGAGTGTCGGGGAAATTCTTTTGGAAATTGAGGGGGGGGCAAGATTCTGTGTCGGTTTGGTGACGGTTA
>CANHUG010000296.1 GCA_947462995.1 Verrucomicrobiales bacterium
AACCGCGCCAGCATCGCCCCAAACCCGGGATACACATCCTCCACACTCTCCGCATGCTCAATCTCCGTCTCCCCATCCCCGAATAATCCCGTCACCGCCGCCGCCATCGCCAATCGCGGATCCCCCCCAGCACTGATCACCCCGCTCTGTAACGGTGCCCGAAACCCGTTCCCGGTAATCCGGCAAACCGCCGGCCCAGTCTCCACCACCACCCCAATCCGGTTCAGATTCGCCGCAATCGCCGGCAGCAACGCCGCCGCAGGCGACCCCGGAAACGCCCGGATCACCGTCTGACCCTCCGCCACCGCCGCCGCCGCCGCCAGCAACGGCAACTCATCCAGCATCACCGTCGACTCGTCAGGCATGATCTCCGTCGCCCGCAACGGCATCCCCCGCACCGTCACATGCCCCCACGGCTCACCGAATCGCCACTCCTGCACCGACTCCCCAATCTGCGCCTCCATCCGCACCAGCACCCGCAAAAACGCCGTCCTCGACTCGTTCAAACCCACATCCCTGACCACAAGATCCGCCCCCGGCTGCATCGCCGCCGTCGTGATCCACACCGCCGCACTGCTGATATCCCCGGGAATGTGAAAATCCCGGCTCTCCGGCACCTGCCCGCCGTGAATCGACACCGTCCCCCGACTCTGCAGGGTCTTCACCATGAAATACTGCATCATCCGCTCGGTGTGATCCCGCGTGCTCACCGGCTCGCTCAACTGCGTCCGCCCACTCGCAAACATCCCCGCAAACAACCCAGCTCCCTTGATCCGCGCACTCGGCGCAGGAATCCGCCCGCTCACCGCATGCAGCGCCCGAGTCCCGTGCACCGTATACGTCCGCTCATTCACCGGACCCGAAGCCGATACCCTCACCCCCATCGCCTGCAGCAGATCAATGATCGGCTGCGCCGCCTCCGCTCCCTTGCTGTCCGCGATCAATTGCGTCCGGAACGGCTGCCCCGCAAACACCCCCATCAGCAACGCCAGCGGCGTCGCATGACTCCCGCAATCCACCGGCCCAGGCGGCTCGCTCAATCGCATCCTCACCCCGTTCACCAGCAACCGCGTCAGCCCCGCAGGCTCGTTCTCCTCCACCACATCCCCCTCACCACGCTCCACCGGACATTCCGTAATCTCCGCCCCGAACGCCCGGCACGCCTCCAATGTCGTCAGACACTCCGCCGACGGCAAAAACCCGCTCAACCGGCACGGCCCATTCGACAATGCCGCCAGCAGCACCGCCCGATGCGCAATGCTCCGATCGCCCGGAACACTCAGTTCCGTCGCGATCGGCCGGGCCATCTGTACTCGTAGCGAAGCCATGTCAGTCAGGATATCTCGTGCGTCGCAGCGCCTTCGCCTCTCTCAGCATGGATTCAAGCCCGGACCCGTCCCCAGCCTCCACCATCTCCATCAATCGCGTCGTCTCCGCCACCAGATCCCTCAAGGCCGGTACCACCGCCCCAGCATTCCCCAGCAGAATCCCCCGCCACATCGCCGGATCGCCACCCGCCACCCGCGTCGTGTCCCGCAACCCTCCCGCCGCATACCGACCCGCCCCTGGATCCCCACGCAACGCCGCCAGCGTCGCCACCACCGCCGCCACATGCGGCAAATGCGAAATCCGCGCCACCGTCCGGTCATGCTCCCCCGCCTCCATCTCCGTCACCACACACCCCATCAATTCCCAGAACCCCCGCACCAGCCTGACCGCCTCTTCACTAGCCCCACCCGGCGTCACAATGCACGCTGCCCCGCCATACAACCCTAACCGCGCCGCTCCCAACCCGCCCTTCTCCGACCCAGCCATCGGATGACTCCCCACAAACGGCACCCCGCCCACACCCAGCACCGGCCCCACTTCCTCCATCACCTTCCCCTTCACACTCCCCACATCCGTCACCACCACCCTCGTCCCCGCCAGCACAGACACCATCTCTCCAGCCAACCCAGCCATCGCCTCCACCGGCGTGCACAACACCACCAGATCCGCTCCCCTCGCCACCTCCGCCACCGAAACCGACGCCTCGTCCGCATACCCGCCACTCAGCAATTCCCTCACACTCTCCTCCCGACGCGCCCACGCCCGCAACCGCCCGAACCCCAATCGCCGCGCCTCCAGCAGCAGCGATCCCCCCAGCAACCCGGGACCAAACACCGCAACGGTCATCTCTTCAGGTCTCAGCACCTCCATCGGGAAAAAAAGCAGCGCAGGCCATCTCCGGCCCGCGCCGCCCATAGTCAGGGTCTCCGTTCCGTCTCAGCTGCCATCCCCCAAACCTCAGGGAACCCGGAAATGCTTCCCGGTATACGGGCACTTCACCTTCGTCCCACGTGCCAGCCCAGCCACCTCCACCAACTGCGTCGTCATGTACGGACTGTACACACACCCAGGCTTCGTCACCGCAGGAATCCCATACGGCAAATCCTCCCGCACCACCGGCTTCGGCGCAGGGGCCGGTGCAGGCGCAGGGGCCGGTGCAGGCTCAACCGCCTCAGGCTTCGGCTCCACCGACGGCGTCGGAGTCGGCTCCACCGCAGGCTCTGTCACCGCAGGCCTCTCCACCGTCGATCCCGCAGGAGCCGGCGGCGGCGTCAAATCAATGTCCGTATTGTTCGGATCCCGCTTAATCACCTTCACCGGCTTCGGCTTCGCCTGCCCGCCAGACGTCCCGCTCGGCCGAACCTCACCACTCCGCACCGGTGCCGGCGCCACATTCCGCGGCGGCGGCGGCTGATAATTCGGACTCTGCACCCCACCATACCCATACCGAGGCGGCGGCGGCGGCGTGAACGCATTCCCGCCCCCTCCCTGATACATCCCACACGCACTCAGGCCAAACACGGCAAGGCCGCTGACCACAATCATGGCTACAAAAGGACGGGGGGAATCCGGCGACGGGTCAATTTTCATAGTCGGAAAGGCTCGCAAATATCCCCCACCATCACATACCCCCAGCCGCTTGCAAGCCACTCATGCATCCGCATTCCCCCCCTCCCAAAGAGGTCTGTCTGATTATCCCACACCCAACGGTGTCCGTGTTTAGTCTGGATTTCGCACCCCGAAGAGGTCCATCTAGTTTCCCCCCCCGCGTCCCAACGGGGCGTGAGACCCCAGCCCAGGGACGAAGCAACGCGAAGGCCCTGGGATCACACGGTCATATACCCCCGCGTCCCAACGGGGCGCGAGAACCCGAAGCGCACCCCGCATCGCCGCGAAGAGGCCTGTCTCTCTATTCACATCCCAACGGTATCCGGGGACACCTCAAAGCGCCCTGTCCTATTGTCCATCCGCCCACCAACCCCTCGCCCATTCCCCTGCCCCCCATTCCCCTGCCCCCCATTCCCCTGCCGCATCACCCTCCACCCGCGCACCCGAAGAGCCCTGTCTACTTATCCCGCTCCACCCCCATTCCCCTGCCCCCTCATCGAACTTGCCAGCGACAACCGCCGATTTGCGGCTAATCCTTCCAGCCCATTCACCCGCCCCCCTTCCCTTGAGGCCGCTGCTCAGCATCCTGTTCGCCACCCTCTTCCTCCTGCCATGGACCTCCCAAGGCGCAGGCAAGGCGGCCGACTCGACAAAAAAACCCGCCCCCAAAGCCGCCGCGCCCACCCCTGCCGCCCCGCGCGTCGCGTGGAAACCGGAATACCACCTCCGCCGCGCCTACGTCCCCATGGCCCAAGTCGCCGCCTACTACGGCCTCCTCGAACCCAAGGAATCCGGCCGCCAGATCATCCTCCGCGACGCCTCCAGCAAACTCCGCATCGAATTCACCCGCTCCGAAAAAGCCGCCCGCATCATGGGCTGGACGTTCTACCTCTCCTTCCCCGTCGTCGAAATCAAAGACCGCCCCATGGTCTCCGTCTACGACGTCCGCAACGTCATCGACGCCATCCTCCACCCCGGCGAACGCCGCGACCCGGCCGTCCTCGAAACCATCGTCCTCGACCCCTCAGGCGGCGGCCGCGAACATGGCATCAAAACCCCGCACATCACCGAAAAAGACCTCACCCTCGACGTCTCCAACCGCCTCGCCGCCAAACTCTCCGCCGCAGGCTTCAAAGTCGTCGTCACCCGCAAAGACGACGCCACCGTCTCCCCCGCCGACCGCCAGAAAACCGCCACCGCAGTCTCCGGCGAGGCCATCTTCCTCTCCCTCCGCGCCGCCTCCGGTTCACCCGCCACCCACGGCTTCGAAACCAGCACGCTCCCTCCAGCAGGCACCCCCGCCACCAGCGAATCCGACAGCGAAAACATCGACAAGAAATTCCACGCCGGGAACATCAACGACCGCGAAAGCCTCGCCCTCGCCGCCGTCCTCCAAAGCAGCGTCGTCAGTAGTCTCAAAATCCCAGACCTCGGCATCCGCCGCGCCCGCTTCGCCGAACTCCGCGACATCAACCTCCCCGCCGCCGTCTGCCGCCTCGGCCATCTCTCCAACAAGGAAGAAGCCCTCAAGCTCGCCTCCCCAGAATACCGCGAAGCCATCGCCGAAAACCTCCTCGCAGGCATCCGCCGCTACGCCGCCTACCTCTCCTTCAATCTCGAAAAACGCCGCGAAGAAGAACGCCTCCGTCCCCTCCAGTTCGGTAACATCCGCGCCGAAGACACCGACATCGACGGCGGCTCCGGCGGCGAACGCGTCTTCCTCCACGTCCCCCTCAAAGCCGCCCCCGGCGTCTTCGTCGAACGCGAAAAAGTCGAGGTCCAGATCTACCTCTTCGAACGCGTCAATAACGAGGAACTCGACCTCTCCACCGCCAACCCTCCGAAAGACGAATGGCTCTCCGTCCTCCCCGACTGGAAAGCCACCCGCGAGGAAATCCTCGCCGTCACCTACTTCCGCCCGCCCTTCGCCCCGCCCGAACAGAAACTCTACGGCAAACGCGCCTACTACGGCTACGTCGCCCGTCTCGTCTACGACGGCAAGGTCGTCGACGAAGCCTCCTTCCCCCAGAACCTCAACCGCTGTCTCTTCTACTTCACCGCCGTCTTCCCCAGACGCTGACTCCAGCCCAACGCCGCATTCTTCCCGTCC
>CANHUG010000297.1 GCA_947462995.1 Verrucomicrobiales bacterium
TCCGCCCGCAGCGACTCCAGATCATCCGTGCTCCGTCGCGTCAGCCCCGCACGCACCGCCGCCAGCGACTGACCTAACTCATCGTGCAGTTCATGCGAAAACCGCCGCGCCACCTCCTCCTGCGTCTGCAGCATGTGCCACGACACCCGGTTCAATTCCTCCGACTGCTGCGCCATCCTCCGCAGCCCGTGCCTCACAAATCCCACCGTCGCCGCCGCACAAACCGCCGACAGCACAAGGCAAGAGATCAGTAGCAGCGCCGAATCATCCGCCAGCCGCACCGACTGCCGCTCGATCTCCCGCTCCGATTCCTCCAGATGCTTCGAACTCTCCGTAATGATCCCGTGAATCAAAGCCACCACCCGGTCATGACTCCGGAACACGCCCTGTATCTCATCCTCCCCTGGCACCGACTCCCGCAGCAGCGCCGCGCGCACTAGCCCGAAAAACTCCGCCGTCCGCGCCTTCAGATCCTTCCATAATCCCGCCTGCGGCGTCGTCTCCGATTCCTCCGTCAGCCGCGCCACCGTCACCTCCGCCTCCGCCAGTTGCCCTATCAAATCCGCCCGGTCATCCGGCTCCGGCGGATGCGCCACCCGGTGCACCAGCTCCGCAATCGCATCCTCCTCCATCTGCACCTCATACAGCAGCCGCGAAATCCTCATCTGCTCCGCCACCATCGACGCCGTCCCCCGCCGGATCTCCCGGCTGTCCCGCAACGCCGCCCACCCAGCCGCCGCCAGCAGCAAAAACACCACCGTAAACCCCGCCACAAGGCCACGCACCAGATAGGACGGCACCGCACCCTTCCTATCATCTCCCGGCGCTCCGCTCATACGCCCCTCAGTCAACCAGCCCATTGCGCACCGCAAACCGCACCAGCTCGCCAATCGAATGCAGGTTCAGCTTCTCCATGATCCGTCCCCGGTGCGCCTCCACCGTGTACACACTCAAATGCAGCGCCGCCGCGATCTCCTTGTTCGTCCGGCTCTCCGCAATGTGCTGCAGCACCTCCCGCTCCCTCGTGCTCAGCAGATCAATCGGATTCGTCACATGCCTCCGGTAATCATCAATCACCGCCTCCGACACCTCCGTGCTCAAATACCCCTTCCCGTGCGCCACCGCCCTCACCGCCTCCAGAAAATCCGCCTCACTGCTGTCCTTCAGCAGATACCCCTTCGCCCCAGCCCTCAGAATCTCCCTCACATACACCGAATCCTTGTGCATCGACAACGCCAGCACCCTCGTCCGCGGCGACACCGACGCCAGCCGCCGCGTCGCCTCGATCCCGTTCAACCCCGGCATCGTCACATCCATCACCGCCACCTGCGGCTGCAGTTCCTCAGCCTTCTGCAACGCCTCCAGTCCATCCGCCGCCTCTCCCACCACCTCCATGTCCCACTGCGCCGCCAGCAGATGCCGGAAGCCATTGCGCACCACCGCATGATCGTCCGCCAGCAGTATCGTGATCACTTCCTGCGCCATAATCCTTCAATTCCTTTCCACCCTCTCCACATCAGCCCCAGCCCCCACGATCACTTCTCCACCGGCAAACCCGCTTCCTCCCATCCGCCAAACCCGCCATCAAGATGCACCAGATTCTTGAACCCCAGCGCCTTCAGCTTCGGCAGCGACCGCGCACTCCGCCCGCCCGCCTGACAATGCACCACCACCACCGCATCTTTGTCAATCCCACCCACGCCCTTCTCGAACTCCTTGCCCATGAAATCCACGTTCACCGCACCCTTCAAATGCCCCGCCTTGAACTCATCCGCCGTCCTCACATCAAGGATCACCACCTTCTGCTTTCCATCCTTGCTCCCATCCTTCGCCGCCGCATCCAGCAGCGCCTTCGCACCCGCCGCATCCACATGCTTCACCCCGTCCTTCACCGTCCCCGCCGTCCCCGCAGGCTTCGCGTCCTGCCCGCTCACCACACCAGCAACCATCGCCATCATTACCGTCGGAATTGTCTTCATATCATTATAGGGAAAATCTCCAAACGTCACAGCACGTGCCCCATTTTCAGCCGCTTCGTCTCCAGATACCGGCGATTATGCTGATTCGGCACCGGCTTCACCGGAATCTGCTCCACAATCTCAAGGCTGTGCCCCTCCAATCCCACAATCTTCCGCGGATTGTTCGTCATCAGCCGGATCTTCCGCACCCCCAGATCATGCAGCATCTGCGCCCCCATCCCGTAATCCCGCAAATCCATCGGAAACCCTAGCCGCTCATTCGCCTCCACCGTGTCCAGCCCCTCCTCCTGCAGCTTGTACGCATGAATCTTCGCCGCCAGCCCGATCCCCCGCCCCTCCTGCCTCATGTACAGCAGCACACCCCGTCCCTCCTCCGCAATCCTCCCCATCGCCGCATCCAGCTGCCACCCGCAGTCACAACGCTGCGACCCGAACACATCCCCCGTCAGGCACTCGCTGTGCACCCGCACCAGCACCGGCTCTCCATCCGCCACCACCCCGCGCACCAGCGCCAGATGCTCCTGCTGATCAATCGTGCTCCGGTACAAATACAGCTCAAAATCCCCGTAGTCCGTCGGCAGCTTGATCACCTGCTCCCGCCTCACTAGCAACTCACTCCGCCGCCGGTACTCGATCAGCGACGCAATGCTCGACATCTTCAACCCGTGCCGGTCCGCAAACACCCGCAACTCCGGCACCCGCATCGCCCGCCCATCCGACGCCAGAATCTCAATCAGCGCCCCAGCCGGCCGCAACCCAGCCATCACCGCCAGATCCACCGCCGCCTCCGTATGCCCCGCACGCCGCAGCACTCCCCCCGGCCGCGCCACCAGCGGATTCACATGCCCAGGCTGCACCAGATCACCCGCCGTACTCGCAGGATCCGCCAGCGTCCGAATCGTGTGCGCCCGGTCAAACGCACTCACCCCAGTCGTCACCCCGCGGGCCGCATCCACCGTCACCGTGTAATTCGTCCGAAACGTGTCCCGGTTCTGCGCCACCATCGGCCCCAATCGCAACGTCGCCGCAATCCCCTCAGACACCGGCGCACACAGCATCCCACGACCCTCCGTGATCATGAAGTTCACCATCTCGGGCGTCATCAACTCCGCCGCCCCGATCAGATCCCCCTCATTCTCCCGGTCCTCATCGTCCGTGATGATCACCAGCTTCCCCGACCGGATATCACCAATGATATCCTCCACAGGGTCAAATACTCCGTCGTTCGTTTCAGCCATCATGCTTGGGCAAGGCGCATGGGCACCGCAATGCCCACACTCATTCAAAGTTCCAGCTTCTTCCGGGTGTAACTCGAACTCTGCTTCGAAAACGGCCGCCCACCAGGCGCACGATCCGTCCCATTGCACTTCACCCGATCCCCGTCCGCCACCATCTCAAACTGGCTCGTCGACCCATTCTGCCCACGCGTCTTCCACACCACATGCTTCCCGTCATCACTCAACTGCCCCACATACTGATTGTGCGCGTTGTCCCCGAAATACCAGGCCCGATACACCTCCGCCGAGGTATCCCACGTGCAGATCCACCGGTAGCTCGACGCATTGTCGCCACTTGCCTGACCCGTCATCTCGAAATACCGGCCCCCAAACGTGAAAAAGCCCTTCCACTCGTCCTTCCACGACTTGTCCAAGGCCTTCAGCGGCTCGTCCTCATGCTCGATCTTCTCCGTCCCCGTCCACTCCGCCTCCAGCGGCTTGAACACCTTCATCATCTTCGCCACCGCCTCCTTCTCCTCCTTCTCCTGCTCCTCCATCTGCTGCTTGAATTCATCCGCATCAAACTCCTCAGGCACCCCCTCCTCCTCCGCTGGCTCCTCCTCACTCGATTCCTCCGCCTCAGGCTTCGCTGGCTTCTCGTCCTGCGCTCGCAGCGTCGGAACACTCACCAGCAGACCGGCACTCAGCAGAAGCGCAAACGGACGGAACAATACAGTTTTCATGGCAGAAGCTTATTCGGGTTCATTCTCAGATGCAACGCGGCTGTCGGGATTTCACCAGTCGCGGCAAAACCCACCCAGCCTCCACTTTCATAGCGCCCCCACTCACCAGATTTTTCTCTCCGATCACACCCCCTCGAAAAATCCGCCCACCAAATCCGCCCCTTCCCCATCCCCATCACCATCACCCCCAAGATCCAACAAAAAAGCCACCCGCAGCGTCGTCCGCCGCGGGTGGCCCCGTAAAGTCTCGCGTCAGCCCAGATTACTGAACCTGCTCACGATTGTGCACCACACCGGAAATAAACCCAACCTCAGGCGGGAATTCCAGCAACCCAGTGCTCGGGTGATACTCTTCACGGATCCCCGGAGCATACGGCGCACGGTACGTGCCCTTGTAGGCCGGGAACGGGAAGGTCACCAGTTCAAACAAACCGTACCCAACGCGCGCCACGGTCTTGCCTGCACCGTAAATCGTGCCGTAAGACACTTGCTCGCTCGCTCCCCCTTCAATCTCCGACCGGGCCCACTGCACCGGGATTTCAGTGTAGCCAAAGCCAAGGTTGGCCACCGCACGGCTCAACTTGCGCAGCATGCCGTGCTTGTAAGCCGGAGGCGACTGGATATCGGCAGTACCAATACCGGCAATGCCCGCGGTGAGGAGAATCAGGAGGAATTTCTTCATAAAAAGAGATCTGTGCGTGGAGCTTATCGGGGACCCGCTTTCCTTGGCAACATCAAAATTGGGATTTTTGGCG
Source organism: Verrucomicrobiales bacterium (assembly GCA_947462995.1). GTDB lineage: Bacteria > Verrucomicrobiota > Verrucomicrobiia > Verrucomicrobiales > V1-33 > V1-33. Next base: position 4,695 of record CANHUG010000297.1, read on the forward strand.
CCCTCGAAGTCACCGATTCTTGCCCGAGGCCACCCGGAGCTGCAACTGGGTCCCAGCCACCCCCCCGCGTTACACCCTCGGCTCCGCCACCTTCCCCTCCACGCTCGACGTAAGCGTCACGCCCAGGTTTGAGGAGATCGCTCGCATCATAGACGTCATAGCCGGAAAGCTATGGCCTCTATGAATGAATCAGACCTGATTTTGAAGCAGGATGCGGGCGGCCGCGTCTTCGTGCCGACCGGGCGGCAGATTGAACTCGTGCAGGAGTTCGAGCGCAGCGGCCTCAGCGCA
>CANHUG010000298.1 GCA_947462995.1 Verrucomicrobiales bacterium
GGCGGCGGCGGCGAAGGAGATGCCGGAGGTGCCGCGGATTCACACGGTGTATTATGTGACGGGGACGGATCGGGAGGAAGAGGAGGCGATGCTGAAGGGGATTGCGCGGCGGACGAAGGGGAAGTTTCGGAAAGTGGAGGCGGCGGGGGCGGGAGAGGCGGCGAAGGGAGGGGCGGCGAAGGGAGGGGCGAAGGTGAATCCAGGGGAGAAGGGGCGGGGGTCGAAGCCGGGCGGGTGAGATTCTGGTTTCGGTTGCGTGGGGGAAGTGGGGATGGGAGGTGGTGGGGAGCGCTGCGGTGGGGTTGCTGCGGGGCGACTAACTATTGTTTTCACAGGAGTATGAGCCGACTGGATTTGCCGATACGAGCTGCGAAGGAGACGGCGGAGCGATACGGGGTGGCGACGGACCGATGCGAGATTCTGCAGGATGGGAACACGTTAGTGCTGAGGTTGTCGGAGAGCCTTGTGGCGCGGGTGGTGACGGATCGGGACGGGCCGCGGCAGGGTGGGGGGTGGTTTGCGCGGGAGAATGCGGTGGCGGAGCATCTGGCGAGGGCGGGGGCGCCGGTGATCCCGCTGCATCCGGGGCTGCAGCCGGGGCCGCACGAGCGGCATGGGTACACGATGAGCTTCTGGCAGTTTGTGCAGGTGGTGGCGGGGAATGCTGATCCGGGGGAGGTTGGGCGGACCTTGCGGCGGTGTCATGAAGAGCTGCGGGGGTTTGCGGGGCCGCTGGAGCCGCTGGCGATTCTGAGGGAGAGCCTTGGGGTTCTGGAGCGGACGGGAGGGGAGGGCGCGTTCGGGGAGGACGGGGCGGCATTGCTGAGGCGGACGCTGGAGAAATCGCTAGGTAAGCTGAGTGCGGTGCCGGGTCAGCCGCTGCATGGGGATGCGCATTACGGGAACCTGATGCTGACGGCGGAGGGCGTGCTGTGGACGGACTGGGAGGATACGTTTGCTGGTCCGGTGGAGTGGGATGTGGCGTCGATCATCTGGAACGCGCGGATTCTGAATGGGGACGAGGAGACGGCGGGCGGGATTGTGTCAGGGTACGAGCGTGCGGGCGGGCGTGTGGACGGGGAGGTGCTGCGGGTTTGTCTGGCGGCGAGGGCGGCGGTGATGTCGGCGTGGTATCCGGTGCTTTATCCGCGGCCTGATGCGGAGCGGCAGATGAAGTTGAGGCGGCGGCTGGAGTGGCTGCGGTCAGTCGAGGTAGAGGAAGCCGGATGAACTGAGGAGAGCCTGGGAGAAGTCGGCGACGGCGGCGGCGCGGGATTCGGAGGGCAGGGAGACGGGAGCGGCGATGGAGGGGGAGCGGGAGACGCTATCGGTGAGGAAGCCCTGGGAGGGTTCGAAGCTCCAGCAGGCGAGCGTGTCCGGGGAGAGGGTCGGTTGAGCGAGCGCGGAGGAGGCATCGGAGACGAGCCCGCGGCGGAGGCGGATTTCGTCGATGAGACCGTCCCACGGGCGGGGATCTGGGCCGTGGGAGTTGCCGATGACGAGCGGCGAGGTGGAGAGCGGCGGGGAGGCGAAGGGGTGAGGGGCGGAGGTGACGCGGAGAGGTTCGTCGTCGTTGGAGAGGTCTTTGAGGCGGAAGGTGACCTCGGCTTTGCCATCGGGAGCGAAGTGGATGGCGGCGGAGAGGTAGTAGGAGCGGTCTAGCTGGATCTGGAGATCGCTGAAGACGGCTTCGGTGGCGGACTTTCCGTCAGGGAGGATGCCGGTGAGTTGGAGGACGGGCATGCGAGGTTTGCGGCGGGAGCCGAGACCGGAGATGCCGAGGGACCAGCCTTGCTGGGAGGGCGACTGGTTCCATTGGGAGACGATGGTGCGGACGCGGCCGTCGTCGAAGACCGAGCGGAGGAGAATGAAGGCCTCGATGGTGAAGTCGGAGTTGAGGGCGGGGACGCGGTCGGCGGGGACGGTGAGACGGTCTTGTGAGGTTCCCTGGGAGAGAACGGCGGCGCGGCCGTCGCGCTGGGGCATGGCGTCGGATATGAAGGGATCGGAGTCGGGTGCGGCGAGGGTTGGCGAGGCGAGGAGGAAGGCGAGGGCTTCGTCGAGTTCGTCGGTGGTGGGGAGACGGCCGGAGGTGCGCTGCCATGCGTCGGAGACGAGGGCGCGGTCGTCGTTGCCGTGGCGCTTGATGAGATCTGCGGCCATGGCGGCGGCGCGGTCGAGCATGAAGCGGCTATTGGCGAGGAGGAGACTCTGGATGGGAGTGGTGGTGACGTCGCGCTGGGGGGTGCTGTTGAACTGCTGCGGTGAGTCGAAGGCTTCGGTTAGCGGGTCGTGGACGTTGCGGAGGATTTTGGTGTAGATGGAGCGGCGGGGTTTGGTGTGGTCAGCGCCGGGGCCGCCTGGGGAGGCGTCGAGTTCGCCGGTGGCGGAGAAGAGGGCGTCGCGGATCTGATCGCTGTCGAGACGGCGGGTATTCCAGCGCCAGAGGAGACGGTTGGCGGGGTCGGTGAGGCGGCCGTGCTGGGAGTGTGGTGAGGCGGTGCCCTGACGCCATGCGCGGCTGGTGAGGATGAGACGGTGGAGGCGTTTGAGACTCCAGCCGTGGTCCATGAAGTCGGAGGCGAGCCAGTCGAGGAGGTCGGGGTGAGAGGGCGGGTCGCCGAGACGGCCGAAGTCGCTGGCGGTGGTGGTGAGGCCCTGACCGAAGTGCTGCTGCCAGATGCGGTTGACGAGGACGCGTGCGGTCAGGGGGTTCTGGCGGGAGGCGATCCAGCGAGCGAGGGTGGAGCGGCGGCCGGAGCTGTGAGGGAGGGGAGTGATTTCCGGTGGGGTGGCGGAGAGGATGACGGGGAAGCCTGGGGCGATGGTGCCTTCGCGTTCGCGTCTGGGGATGAGGGTGGGCGGGGCGTCCGGAGCGAAGTCGCGGGCGACCATGGCGGGCGGGAGCGGGGCTGGTTTGAGGTGATCGAAGGCGGCGAGGTCCTTGCGGAGCGCGTTGAGTTTTTCTTTGTCAGCGCCTTTGATGCGTGAGTCGAGGTGGTTCCATTCGTAGGTGATCTGACGCCATGCGAGGGCTCCGATGGGGCGTTCTTCGGGGGAGCGATCGGCTTCGGGTTTGGCGAGGACGGCCTGGATTTCGGGTGGGAATTTGCTGATGGCGTCGCGGCGGGCGGAGTCGCGATAGGGTTGTTCGGTGAAGCGGATGAGATCGCGGAGACATGCGGTGGCATCTTCCCATGCCTGCTGGCGGGATTGCCATGAGGCGAGCGTGTCGGGAGAGGCTGCGGGGGCCTGTTCCGGCATGTCGAGGGGTGCGAAGAAGGCTTTGAGGCGGAAGTAGTCCTGCTGGAGGAGCGGGTCGAATTTGTGGTCGTGGCAGCGTGCGCACTGGAGGCCGAGGCCGAGGAAGACATCGCTGGTGGTATCGGTGATGTCGTTGAGGATGGCGTCCCACTGGCCGGCGGCGTCGCGGTTATTGTATTCGTAGATGCCGCAGCGGAGGTAGCCGGTGGCGACGATGGCTTCGGGGTTGTCAGGGAAGAGTTCGTCGCCGGCGAGTTGTTCCATGATGAAGCGGTCCCATGGCTTGTCGGCGTTGATGGAAGCGATGACGTAGTCGCGGTAGCGCCATGCGTCGGGGCGGTAGTCGTCGGCTTTATAGCCGTCGCTGTCGGCGTAGCGGACGAGGTCGAGCCAGTGGCGGGCCCAGCGTTCGCCGTACTGGGGGGAAGCGAGGAGCCGGTCGACGAGGTGTTCCCATGCGTCCGGGGTTGGGTCGCTGATGAAGCGGTTGATTTCGGAGGCTGGGGCGGGGAGGCCGAGGAGAGTGAACCAGAGACGGCGGGCGAGGGTGGCGCGGGGGGCTTCCGGGGAGAAGTCGAGGTTGGCGGGGAGGAGACGAGTGAGGAGGAAGGCGTCGACCGGGTGTGGGGCGGCTTGCGGGATGGGAGGAGAGGTGACGGGTTGGAAGGCCCACCATGATTTGTCTTCCGGGGAGATCTGGCCGCGGGCGGCTGGGGAGGGGGAAGCGGAGGCGAGAGCGGCGAGCGCGACGAGAGTCCGTGTGAGGATGCGAGCCGGGATCATGGGAGGAAGATGCTGCCATGAGGCGGAGGGTGCCGCCATACCGCATCGGCGGCGTCAGGAGTTCCGGGCGTCTGATTCTGCGATACGGGAGGAGGTGGGGTGAGAGGAGCTGCCGAGGGGGGTGAGTTGGAGGAGATGGGCTTCGATGGCGGCTCCGGCTCTGCGGAAATCCGGGCGGTGGTCCATCTTTATGGAGTGGAGGAGCGTAAGGATCGTGTGGAGGACGACATCGTGGGGACTATCCTGTTTCGGAGAGGAGTTCATGGGATTCAGAGGAACCGCAAATGCGGGATCTAGATGTGGTTTTCCTGCGTCTGGAACAGCGGGTTGAACCGGGGGCTGGCCGAAGAGAACCCAACTGCGTCGTGAGAATAGCATGAAGAGCTAACGTCTTTCAACAATAAATTTCCAACAAAATGATATACGAAGCCGATATGCACGGATTCGTGTGCGCCGGTTAGAGGGACGTTGCGGGTCTTGTCCGGCGGGGGAGATCAGTCCACGTAGAGGAGCTCGTTGGTGCCGAAGAGGACGCGGATCCATGCGGACCATGCGTCGATGGACTGGTCTGGTTCCTGGAGCGAGGGGTTGCGGGAGGCGTCGAGGAAGGAGACGGCGAGGGCGAGTTCTGCGGGGGAGGCGGGGCGTGAGTAGAGGAGGGAGGTGGCGAGGTTCATGCGAGCGGCGTCGTCTGGTGCGGAGGAGACGAGGCGTGAGGCCGTGATTTTTGCCTGGGAGTGGACGAATGGATCGTTGAGGAAGTAGAGGGCCTGGGTGGGGACGGTGCTCTGGCTGCGGGAAGCGGTGGAGGCGTTAGGGTCACCGGCGTCGAAGAGGGCGAGGAACGGGTGGCGCTGGGTGCGCTGGACCATGAGGTAGACACTGCGCTGGAGGTGGTCGTAGACGGCTTTGAAGGGACCGTGCTGGGTGA
>CANHUG010000299.1 GCA_947462995.1 Verrucomicrobiales bacterium
CGCAGCCTCAAACAGCTCTGGGAATCCAGCGCCGCCGTCACCCGCGCCTCCGCCATGAACTTCGCCATCTGCAGCGAAGACGGTTCCAGCCTCGGCCCTAACACCGAACTCATCCGCGAGGTCACCCGCGAGCACGCCTGCCGCGCCATCCTCATCGCCATCACTCCAGCCCCCGGCCCTCCCGAGATCCGCGCGTGGATCACCGCCCACTGCCAGCTCGCCGCCGGCGGCCGCAAAAGCGTCTGCTCGGAACAAATCACCTTCGCCATCTCCGGCTCCGGCCCCCAGCTCCTCCCTAACACGCTCTTCGCTCACGTCGACAGCGACCTCCCCCTCACCCTCTGGTGGCAGGGCCCATTCTCCCCGCTCTGGGAACGCCACCTCTTCACAGAAATCGACCGTCTCGTCATCGACAGCAGCGGCTGGCAAAACCCGCTCGCCGAATTCACCACTCTCGAACAGTCATGGCACGAAGCCAATCGCGGCTTCTCCGTCAACGACCTCTCGTGGACTCGGGTCCTCCCTTTCCGCATGGCCCTCGCCGCCTGCTTCGACGAGCCCGGAGCCCTCGCTCTCCTGCCAGCCATCAGCGAAATCACCATCACCCACGGTTCCGGTCACGCCCTCGCCGCCCGCATGCTCGCCGCATGGATCGCTGAAAAAGCCGGCTGGTCCGTCACCGGCGGCTCCAGCACCTCCAGCTTCACGCTCAGCAATCACGGCCGCACCCTGACACTAACATTCAAGGACTGCCCCGGCGCCTGCGCCATCGCCAGAGTCCACCTCTCCGCCCCCGGCGGCACCATCCTCCTCACCAGGGAACCACGCAGCCCCTTCATCGAGGGCCGCACCGACATCGCAGGCCAGCAAACCAGCAGTCTCACCCCCTGCCCCTGCGACTCACCGGCCGACCTCGTCAAGGAACGTCTCCGCCGCGGCTGCAACACGCGCCACTACTTCGCTCTCCTCGAGATCGTCCGCCAGTTCCTCGCCTGACCCGCCGCACCGCTCAGTACCCGAGCCACGGCCCTAGCCACTGCTCAACCTCTGCCACCGTCATCCCCTTGCGGCGCGCATAATCCTCGATCTGATCCCGCTGCAGATCCGAGATCATGAAATAATGACTCTCCGGATGGCTGAAATACAGCCCGCTCACCGCCGACCCCGGATGCATCGCCATGCTCTCCGTCAGCGTCACCCCAGTCACCGCCGCCGCATCCAGCAGATCAAACAGCACCGTCTTCTCCGTATGGTCAGGCTGCGCAGGATACCCCGGTGCAGGACGGATCCCACGGTAGTTCTCCCGGATCAGCTGCTCCGCATTGAACTCGTTAGGCCGCTCATAACCCCACGCCACCCGCGCCCGGTGATGCAGCAGCTCCGCAAACGCCTCCGCCATCCGGTCCGCTATCGCCTTCACCATGATCGCCCCGTAATCATCCTGCTCGGCCTTCAACTCCTCCGCAAACTCATCCGCCCCGTGAATCCCTACCACAAATCCTCCGACGTAATCCGCCCGCACTCCCGCCGGAGCCACATAATCCGCTAGCGCCTCGTTCGCACGCCCATCCCCGCCCCCCGTCTTCTCCACCTGCTGACGCAACGTGTGCAACCGGCACCGCTCCGCCGCCCGAGTCTCGTCCGCCCACACCAAGATGTCATCCCCCTCGCGATTCGCCGGGAAAAACCCGTACACACCCCGCGCCGTAAACCGCTTCTCCGCAATGATCCGCTCCATCCACTCCGTCGCATCCGCATGCAGCTTCACCGCCTGCTCCACCACCGCCGGATTCGACGACTTGAACCGGTTCTCCCCGTAAACCCACACCCCGCGAAGTTCCCACGTGTGGAAAAACGGCGTCCAGTCAATATACCCCGCAAGCTCCCGCAGCGATTGCTCGCGGATCACCCGCGTCCCCAGAAACTCCGGCACCGCCGGCACCACCACCGACCAATCCGTCACCACCCCGTTCGCCCTCGCCGCCTCCAGCCCCACCACAGCCTTCTTCTGCCGGTTCGCATGCTGATCCCGCAATCTTGCATGCCGCGCCTCGTTCTCCCTCACATATTCCTCCCGCTGATTGTCACTCAGCAGCGCCGTCGCCACCGGCACACTCCGCGACGCATCCAGCACATGCACCACAGACCCCGAATACCTCGGCGCTATCTTGATCGCCGTGTGCGCCGCACTCGTCGTCGCCCCGCCAATCAGCAGCGGCGTCTTCATCCCCAACCGCTCCATCTCCGACGCCACATGCATCATCTCATCAAGACTCGGCGTGATCAGCCCCGACAACCCGATGACGTCTGCTCCCACCTCCCGCGCCTTCGCAAGAATCTTCTCGCACGACACCATCACCCCCATGTCGATGATCTCGAAGTTATTGCAGGCCAGCACAATGCCCACAATGTTCTTCCCGATGTCGTGAACATCCCCCTTCACCGTCGCCAGCACCATCGTCCGCCCATTGGCCGACACCACCGGCACCTCGGCCGACTCCCCGCTCCCGTCAGCTTCCCGTCCTTCCGCTCCACGAACGACATCAGGAACTTCTCCACTCGCGGCCCGTTCCGCCGCCACCTTCTTCGCCAGCTCCTTCTCCGCCTTCATGAAAGGCTCCAGCCACGCCACACTCTTCTTCATCACCCGCGCACTCTTCACCACCTGCGGCAGAAACATCTTCCCCTCACCAAACAGATCCCCCACCACACTCATCCCGTCCATCAGCGGCCCCTCGATCACCTTCAGCGGAACCCCGTACTTCAGCCGCGCCTCCTCTGTGTCCTCATCGATGAAATCCGTCAGGCCCTTCAGCAGCGCATGCTTCAGCCGCTCCTCCACCGGACCCTCCCGCCATGACAAGTCCGCCTCCACTTTCTTCCCGGCGTGCCCCTTGAACCGCTCCGCATAATCCACCAGCCGCTCCGTCGCGTCCTCACGCCGGTTCAGCAGCACGTCCTCCACCATCTCACGCAGCTCCGGCTCGATCTCCTCGTAAACCTCTAGCATCCCCGCATTCACAATCCCCATGTCCATCCCAGCCTTCACCGCATGGTACAAAAACGCACTGTGCATCGCCTCCCGCACCACATTGTTCCCCCGGAAACTGAAGCTGATGTTGCTCACACCCCCGCTCACCTTCGCATACGGCAGATGCTCCTTGATCCACCGCGTCGCATTGATGAAATCCACCGCGTAATTGTTGTGCTCCTCGATCCCCGTCGCCACCGTAAGAATGTTAGGATCGAAAATGATGTCCTCCGGCGGAAACCCGACCTCATCCACAAGGATCCGGTACGCACGCTCGCAGATCCGGATCTTGTCCTCGTACGTCGCCGCCTGCCCCTGCTCGTCAAACGCCATCACCACCGCCGCCGCTCCATACCGCAAAACCGCACGCGCCTGCTCCCGGAACTTCTCCTCGCCTTCCTTCAGCGAAATCGAATTCACAATCCCCTTCCCCTGCAGACACTTCAATCCAGCCTCGATCACCGTCCACTTCGACGAATCAATCATGATCGGCACCTTCGTGATCTCAGGCTCCGCCTGAATCAATATCAGGAACTTCGTCATCATCGCCTCTGAATCAATCAGCCCCTCGTCGAAGTTGATATCAATCACGTTCGCCCCGTTCTCCACCTGCTGCCGCGCAATCGCTAGCGCTTCATCCAGCTGCCCTTCCTTCACCAGCCGGGCAAACTTCGGCGACCCCGTCACGTTCGTCCGCTCCCCGATCATCAGAAAATTCGTTCCCGGCCGCACATTGTAAGGCTGCGATCCCGAAAGCTGCATCTCATGCTTCGCCGCAGGCACCTCCCGCGGCGCATGCTTCGCCACCACCCGCGCAATCGCCGCAATGTGATCCGGCGTGTTCCCGCAGCACCCACCCGCAATGTTCATGATCCCCGCCGCCGCAAATTCCCCCATCAGCCGCTCCATGTCCTCCGGCAGAAACGGAAAACCCGTCGGCGACATCGGATCAGGCAAACCAGCATTCGGATAGGCCGACACAAACGTGTCGCACCGCGCCGAAAGATCCGCCAGATGCGGCCGCACCTGCTCCGGCCCTAACGCACAATTGAACCCGATGCTCAGCGGCTTGATGTGCCGCACCGCATTCAGAAACGCCTCGCCCACCTGCCCCGATATCATCGTCTCCCCGCCCATCCCCACCGCCGCAGAAATCATCACCGGCAACAGCCGCGGATCCCCGTGCTCCGCATACACATCCACAATCGCCGCCAGCGCCGCCTTCGCATTCAAGGTGTCGAAAATCGTCTCCACCAGCAGCACATCACTCCCACCCGCTATCAGCGCACGAATCTGATGCCGGTACGCCTCCACCGCCTGATCAAACAGAATCCGCCGGAACGCCAGATCGTCAGGATTCGGAAACTGCGACAGCGACACCGTCATCGGCCCGATCGATCCAGCCACATACCGCTTCCGCCCCGTCTTCTCCGTAAACTCATCCGCCCACTTCCGGCACATCCGCGCCGACTCATAATTGATCTCCCACGCCAGATCATTCAGAAACCGGTCCTCCAGCACCCGCTGGAAATACTCAGGGTCCTTCCGCTCATCATCCCCAGCAGGAAAAAACTCGCTCTGCGCCAGCGACGTCCCCGAAAACGTGTTCGTCTCCAGAATGTCCGCCCCCGCCTCCAGAAACCGCCGGTGAATGTCCCCAATCACATCCGGCCGCGTCAGATGCAGCAGATCCCCGTTGTTCTTCACGTCCTTCTCCGCCTTCGCAAACCGCTCCCCGCGCACGTCCGCCTCCGTCAACCCATAACCCCGGATTGTCGTGCCCATCGCACCGTCAATCACCATGATCCGCCGGGCTAGTTCGGCACGCAGTTCAGTTTCACAGTTCGGCTGAGGCATCGGACAACCATCGTGCCTGCACCCACCCGTCACGCAAGCCATAAATCAACGCATCAAGATATCTTGATGCGAACTTTTCACCC
>CANHUG010000300.1 GCA_947462995.1 Verrucomicrobiales bacterium
ACCAACACCCGCTCCGCATCAAAAATGATCACAAACCCCACTCCCCACTCCCCACACCAAAAACAAAGGGCCGGCACCTCGCGGCACCGACCCTTCGAATTTTTCTCAGCTGTTTCCGGGTATTCCCGGAATCAACTCAGTAGCGCAGACGGAGACCCACGTTGAACGTGATCTCGTCCTTACCAGCGCTCAGACCGCCAGCGAGGTCGATGTTGCTGGTCAGCCCGTAGTACAGGCGGCCAAAACCAGCCCACTCGTTGGTGACGTCGATGTTCGACCAAGCCGCACCGGCGTGGGCTTCAAAACGACCCCAGCGACCACGGAAGTGAGGGCGCACATAGAGGCTCGCGTCGTTGTCCGAACCGATCGGGCTGTTGTCGAAGCCGTAGAAGGCCGCGCCAACTTCCGTCACGAAGTGAATGTTGCTGGTCACAGGAATGTAACCACCAATGCCGACGTTGGCGGTCCACAGGTCAGCGGAATCACGCGCCGTGTCCACCGAACTCCACGCACCACCAGCGGTGAGGTAGAAGTTCTGGAACGGGGAGTAGCTCAGCGAGAGACCCACGCCGTCGGACGAATCCAGACCAGGAGTGTCGAACTCGGTGTGGAGCCAGCCCACTTCGAGGAGGTTGTAGGACAGGTCGGAAGGAACCGCAGCCACAGGAGCCACTGGAGCAACCGGCGCAGGAGCAGGCGTGCCAGCAAAGGCGGAACCAGCGACAGCAGCGCTGACAAGAGCGATAGCGAGTTTAGTCATGTTGTTGTTTTCGGTAGGTTGGGGGGAACTCCCGCCGGATCAGGACATGCCCGCGGGGGAAGCCGTCTTTGGCCCGATGCCGCTTTGTTGTCAAACATTCATTTTCAACCCCGGCTCTCCCCACTCCCCCCTCCATTTTCACCATCGGTGCATGCCCTGGAACCAAACCGTCCGTCCCTCAGCGCCCCAGCCGCTTCCCTAACCGAACCCGCACATCCTCCGCAAACTTCGCAATCTTCCCCAGCGTGAACTCAAGAATGTCCAGCCCGTCATCCGCCATCAGCGGCGTCAGATCCATCGCATACTCCGCCAGCTCCGCCGTGTCCGAGGCATGCGAATTGAAGAACGTCGCATTCGCCCGCCGCCGCCCAGCCACCGCTAGATCATACCGCTTCCCGCCCGCAATCTGCGAATCAAACACGCCGTTCAGCGCCGCCGCGATGTTCTCGTGCCCGGAAACATCATGCACCACCTTCTCCCCGTCATCCATCCAGTCCAGATTCCGCCACCCCTCGCACCCATACAACGCCCGCGGCCGCTCCCCAACCGGCAAGCTCCGGATCGCCTCCACCAACGCCACCAGCACCCCAAGATGCGTGTCATGCTTGTCCGCAGGATTGTGCGTGTACACATACTCCGGCCGCGTCGCCTTCAGCACCCGCACCAGATCCTCCCGCAACCGCCCATCCACCGCGCTCTTCACCACGCTGCTCGGATAATCCAGCTGGATCATCGCCCCGTACCGCCCCGTCACCGCCGCAGTCTCCTGCTCCACTCGCCTCACCTCCATCATCTCCTCATCCGAAAACCCCGCGTAATCCCCAATCCGCGAACTCCCCCCGCCATTCGTGCACGTCACCCCGCCAAACCACCGCTCCACTCCATGAAAACACGCCAGAATCCCATGCAGCGCCATGAACTCCAGATCGTCCTGATGCGCCCCAACTCCTAAATGCGTCACGCGCGCCAGCGCCTCGCCCTCAGGCTTGCCGTCAGGAATGAAAACTCGCGCCGTAGTAAGATGAAAATCCATAGGTTGTCGTCGTTCAGGGTTCACAAAATCGCCGGCAGGCTCGCCGCCGCCACCGCCTGACCAACCCGCCGGCTCTTCTCATCAGGCAACTGCACACTCACCCGCCCAGCCAGCTCCGGAAACTCCGCCGCACACACTTCCTTCGCCTTCCCAAGTATAATATCCCCCCCAGGCCCAGTCGTCACCCGCCCCAGAATGAGCAGGTGCCGGAAATCATAAAACTCAGCATACGACCCGATCGCATACCCCAGATACACCCCGATCGTCTCATAAATCGCCGCCGCACGCAAATCCCCGGCCCCCATCAGCGCCTGCACTTCCTTCAACCGCTCCGGCAATCCCATCCCCTCCGGCAACTCAATCCCAGCCGCCGGCAGCAGCTTATTCACCGCCTGCTGCGAAAAATACAACGCCCCCACCCCGCGGTCGCCTGACCATTCCTCCACCGCCGCCTCAGGATTCATGTCCACCGGCGCAAACGCCAGCTCGCTCAGCCACCCGGTCATCTGCCCGTTCATGTCCAGATAACCCGCCGCCTCGCTCGAACCCATCGCAATCCCCAGCACCCCGCTCTCCCCTAGCGACATCGCCCCAGCCAGCGCCGTCACATCCCCGTCATTCGCCACCTCCAGCGGAATCTGCCACTCGCGCTGCAACCTCCGGAACAACTGCCGCGCTTCATCATACCGATCCTCCGGAATGCTCCGCAGCAGCGACGCCACCATGAACTGATTGTCCACAATAATCCCCGCAGAACTCCCCCCGATCGCATCCACCCGCGGCAAATGCGACGCCGCCGTCCGCAATCCCTCCGCCAGATGCTGATAGTGATAATCCGGATCCGCCTGGTTCTTCGGATCCCACGGAATCTCATGCGCCCACACCACCTCGCCAGCCTCCACCGCCGCCAGCTTGAAATCACTCGCCCCAAGATCAAAACCAATCCGGCATCCATCCAAGTGCCCCCCCAGCGGCCGCGCATTCTCATGCGTGCCCGGAATCTCCTCCAGCGCCACGCCCTCGACCACCAGCGGCCTCCCATACGCCTTCCTCATGCTCTCCGCATCAAACGCCCGCGCTCCCCCCGGCGCATACGCCGCCGCCAGCGCCTCCGCCACACCTGCAGGCCCAGCCACCAGCACCCGCCACCCCCCGCGCGCCCACAACAGCATCTTCAGCAACCGCTCCGCATACCGCATGTCCTCCACCCCCGGCACCGCCGCCATCACACTCTCATACCGCGTCACCCGCCCGCCCTCACCCTCCAGGGCCATCACCAATGGCACCGCCCCCCTCATCTCCGCACTCGCCACCACCGCCCGATTCCACATCGCCGCCGGCTGAAACCCGGGATCAAGCGGCGCAACAAACCGGGGACGGACAACAACAGGAGTTTCAGCAGAATCAGGCATCCCCAGTTCTCGTTACATTCCAACCCTTTCTCTACGCCGCAGGCACCTCATTTACATACTTTTTCCCACACCTTCACCCTCCCCCAGCGCCTTTCGGCATCGGGAAAGTGCCAACCTTAACCAACACCCCACATTTCAAGGGTCCCCACCTACTTGCAGAGCTCGACCATCGCCTTGCCCATCGCTTCACCAACCAGCATGAACGTCTCAGCATTGCCGTGGTAATGGAAGCTCTGGTTCCGCGGAGAAATCTCCGGCCCGCGATAAAACGAGCGCGTATCCACCGACGTCACATTCCCTCGGAACTCCGGATGCCCGGCCGCATCGCTGACCTTCATCTGCGCATTGAAAATTGTCGCTGCACTGCTGCCCGGCTCCCAGCCCTCACCGCCGTTGAATCCACACGTCGCCACCACAAACGGCGCGTTGGGCGCATTGAATTCCTTCCTCAGGGTCCTGATCAGATGCGCAAGGTTCTGCTCATAGCGCTGCGCATGGACTCCCGCAGGGCCCTTGCCCTGCTCGCCGCCGTCCTTGTGGCCCTGCCACCAACCGAATCCAGCAATCTCATATCCCCGACCCTTCCACTGCGGGTACTTCTCGTCGAACTTGGCCAGCACTTCCTTCGCCGCGTTGAAGCAATCGTCGTACTGTTTCCCCGCATACCAATCCACAGTCTTCGGCTCGGTGCCTTTCTCCCAGCGGTCCGGCGTCTGCTTGTATCCAGCATAAACCCAAGCCTTTCCTTCCGCATCGGTCACCTCGAAACTCTCAGAACCCGGCGGCAGGAAATCCCACCCAAGGGACCGATTGCCCTGGCTCGCCTTCAGAATCAGCACCGGCTCGTCGTGGTGATTGCCCACCACGTGCCCGAATCCCAACTCCGGACCAATGCTGACAGCATTCGCGCCGCATCCAATGTCCAGCCACTGGTTCGCAACAGCCGTCACCACTCCCGTGTACCACACGTCATCGCGCGGAACGAACTCACCTTTGTCATTCACGAGGTACTTGAACTTGCCATCGAATCCAACCACCGACTTGAGGGTCCCGGGAATGTCCTTGCGCGAAACCCAGCCAACAGCGCTGCCCTCATTATTCAAATAGCACACCTTGAAAGGCACTTTCCTCCCTGCCTCCAGCTTGACCGCCGCTCGACTCGCCTTCCCTCCAACCTCCCGGCGATAAACCTCCACCCCGTCCACCACCATGATGTTCTGCTCGGAGGCGCCATAGCCCGGAGCAAACTCATATACCCCCGTCACCGGCATCGTGATCTGTCCGCGCAGCACCACAACCCCGTCCTTCGGAAACGGCTTGCCGTCCGCTGCATTCACACCCCCGAACTCCGCTAGCGGAATGGTCTTCGTCGGCTTCAATGCGTCGTAGTCGGTCTTCGCATCCGGAGTTCCCTCATAGACCGAAACCACCGTCTCGGTGAATTCCTTCCCCCACCTTGCGTCAGCTCCAGTGACCTGCCCGATGCCCACCATGTTCGACTGGCCGGACAGGATGTAGACCTTGACTTTGCCTCCCGGCTCAGCCGCAACCGAAACGGTCAACAGCGGGGCGAAAAGCATCGCCAGCACCATGGCCGGACGGGCGAATCCTGAATGCATAACGTTAGAGTGCTTCATGGTGTTCTTAAGCTCTTCCTGGCATCACGCTCTCGTCAGCATCACCCACCGCAGCCATCACTTTCCTCACCCCGCCGCCGCCACCTGCACCTTCGGGAACAACGGCTGCGGTTCCCCCAGCACATGCCC
>CANHUG010000301.1 GCA_947462995.1 Verrucomicrobiales bacterium
CATGACTGGATTGAACTCTTCATTCCCTGCGGCGGGCCCAATGGCAGTGCCAATTTCCCCATCGGCGGTTGGCGACTCCATAAATTCAGTTCCTCCGGCTCCACTACCTTCACTTTCCCCGCCGGCATGGTTGCCCCCAAAGGCTCTTACCTCCTCATCTATTGCGATGGCACCTCAGTCGCCACAGCCCAGCGCGAACTCCACGCGCCTTTTAAGCTCAGTGACACAGGAGACTTCCTTGCCCTCCTTGCCCCACTCACTGTCCCAGCAGGCACTGCCTACTCGGCCACTGTTCCAGTCGATCAGCTTCTATGGGACTCAACTCCTCCGTACTATGATGATGACGTCGCAAAGAGTGGTGTGACACAGCGCGCCGACATCTCCATCGGGAGGAATCCCGTCGATCCCTCCCTTGGCTGGCGCTACTTCACGCAACCCACGCCGCGGGCCTATCGGCACTGGCTCACCAATCTGAGCCTCGCTGTGCCCGACCGCCCCGGTCTGGACCTGCTCGGCATGCTCTATTCCTACAAGGATGGTCTGAATGACACCGCCAGCTTTGGCGGCTTCAGCCCCGTGGTAGACCTGACAGTCACTGCGCCCGGCCAGCCCGGCAGCGTGGCCACTAAATCGGTCCTCGACAGCGGCCAGTCACTCAGCCTGACCCTTGCACCGAAGTCCATCACGCCGGGCCTGAAGATTCGCTACACGCTTGATGGGAGCATGCCGCACGCCTCAAGTACAGAGTTCACCAGTCCCCTCACCATCACCAGCCGCACCGTGCTGCGTGCCGCCGCCTTCGTACCGGATTCCATTCCCACGCTCCCTCCGCTCAGCCGCACGTTTGTCTGGATCGATGAAGTGGCCGGGACCATCAGCCAGAGTCTCCCGCCCCAGACGCGTCCGTTCACTTATCCCCAGAGCATTCTGCCGGCCTACTCCCCCGCCCAGCCATGGCTCTTCTGGACCAGTCAGTTGGACTACAACATGGACCCTGCCATCACCGCACTCTACGGCACATCCAGCCCGCCACCGGACTCCACCGGACGCTCCACCAGCATCCGCACTCAACTCACCGCCATCCCTAGCGTCTTCATCACCGCAGCCGTCCCCGAGTTCTTCAATGCCTCAACAGCCGGACTCTACGCCCGCTCTGAGTCCACTACCAATCCCGCAGGCGACCCCCTCGCCTGCCAGTGGGTCCGGGATGGCGGCTTCGAGTACTATGATCCGAATCGGTTTTATCCGAATACCGATCCACCCCTCATAATGCCCAGCATTCAGAGTGGCTGCGCGCTCGAAATGAGCGGCGATGCGTCCTTGGGGCACGCCATCACGCCGAAGCACGGGTTAAAAGTGGATTTCCGATCACGGTACAGCGGAGCAGCCGACAGCAAGCTAAAGGATCTCAAAGCCTTCCGCGGCTCCGGTTTTCTGAAATACAATGGAAAGGACCCAAAGGACAACTTTTCCCGGCTCATCCTGAAGAGTCCCACCAATGATTCCTGGGCCAGTCCGGCCTACCCGCTGCCAGCACCGGAGGCCACCTATGTCGCCGACACCTGGGTGCGCCGCACGCATGAAGCCATGCGCTACCCCATCGCCCACTGGCGCTGGGTCCACCTTTATCTCAATGGCCTCTACTGGGGCGTCTATCAGTTGACCGAGCGAATCGACAGCGATTGGCTGGACGACTACGTGGGCGATGGCCAGTATGACCTCATCAAGGAAGGCGTCTCGGGTGGTGCGCCGGTGGCTTCCGAGGGCGATACCACGGCATGGAATGCCCTGCTCGCGGCCTGTGCTGCCTTCCCGAGTCTGCCTGCCGCCCAGCAGGCCGCCGCCTACTCGGCCATTGAAGCGCAACTGGACATAGAGAACTACATCGACTATCTTCTCCTCAACTGCTTTGTCCACAACTACGACTGGCCGCATAAAAACTTCCGCGCAGCGCGAAAGCGCGTAACGACCAATCTCCCGGCTCAGGACGGGCGTTTCAAATTCTACGTCTGGGACGCCGAGATTTCCCTCAAAAAGGGAACAGAGACCGCCGACCCATTCCTCGAATACGCCACCGGTCAGGATTCCCTGAATAGCAATATCGGCGGACCGGTCTGGAACCCGCATCTCGGACTGAAGGACTACCAACCCTATCGGAACAGCTGGACCGGGCGCATCAACCGTCATCTTCTCGACAACGGCGACCCCGAAAACGGCGGGCTGGCATCAACTAAGGCGCCGAACCGCTACAATGACGTTGCAGCACGTTTCGCGCCCGTCGTGGAGTGCGAGAGCGCCCGCTGGGGCGACTGCACCGCCCCCATGGCCTACCGCGCCGACACCTTCACTCCGCCTGGTTCCACTACCCCGCAATCCGGCTGGAATGCCAACATCGCCCGCACGAGAGACACCTTCCTCACCCAGCGCCAGGCCTACATGCTCAACTTCCTCCGCGCCCAGAACCTCTACCCGCCCGAACCATGAAGACCCTTCTCGCCGCCCTCATCGCGTTCACCATGGGAAGCACCGTCCGCACGCAGGCCGCGTGCTCTGTCGCCGGCATGCCGCCAAACTACAGCTTCACCGCAGGAAGCTGTTCGACTGCTCCGGGCGTCACCCTGTACGTTCCCTATTCGAGCGCTCTCGTCATAATGGATCCTTTTGAAGTCCTGTTCGACTCGAAGCGCTACCCCTACGCCCAACGCAGCGACAGTCCCTGGGCCGCCGGCATCCGGCAGGGCAGCATCTACGTCGAGGACTTCGAAGACGGCCTCGTCAATACCCCGGGCCTCGCCATGACCAGCGGTTTCCTGCTGGATGGCTCCAGCGTCGATGAAGACGACGGGGTGCTTGGCAATGGAACCGACAATGATTTCGGATTTGTGTATTACGCAGCTGGCAACACTCACACCATCAGGGCAGAGTTCAGCCGGGATTCCAAGGGTCGGTTTCCAACTTATGCCGGTTGGGTCATGGATACCCTGGATCAATCGGATGCGACATTCGCCGCCTACGATCCGTCAGGAAACCTCCTGGCCAGCTATAACTACATTTTGCAGTGGGGAGAATTCCAGTTTGTCGGTGTCTATGCCCCGCAGGGAATCGGTGCCATTGCGTCCGATTTCAACCAACGCCTCTACGTAGACCACGTCCAATACGGCTACGCCATCCCCGAACCCGGCACCGCGCTCCTGACCGCAACCGCAGCCCTCGCCGCCGCAGCCCGTCGCCGGCGAACACCCGCCCGCCAACTCCCCTGATCCCTCACTTCCAGGCAGTGTTTGAGAAATCCGTGCCAGCAGCGCATGCCTCCCTAGCAATCGCCACGCCCTTTCTTCCTCACTAGCCCCGCCCCTTCCGGCCCAACGGGCCCCAAGAACCCCTAATCCCAACGGACCAACGGGCCCAAAGACCCAAGCCCAGGAACGCTGCAAAGCGAAGGCCCTGGGAAGCGAAGGCCCTGCAAAGCCGAAGGCCTCGTCGCCACCGCCCACAAACTCATCCGCATCCTCTATGGCATGATTCAAAGTCAGAAGCCCTACGACGATGCCGAAGCCTTCCACATCACCCCACAGAACCTTGCCCGCCGCCGCAACGTTGAAAAACAAGCCGCCGCCATGGGCTTCCAACTCGTTGAGGCCGAGTAACTTGCAAAACAGTTACTCAGGAGGGCGTCCCGCCCTTGTCGCTGCCGCAGTTTCTCGCCGCTCACCCTCAAAACCGCACCGTCAACGCCGCCGTCCCGCCAAACCCAGGCTCGTTCGACCCGGAACCGTGCGCACGGTAATCCTCATCCAGCAGGTTCTCCAAAGACGCCGTCAGGCTCACATTCTCCGTCACCTGCCAGCCACCACGCAGCAGCAGCAGGGTCCACCCCGGCGTCCCTCCCACCGGAATCCGCTGGGTGTCCGCCTTGTCCCCTGAACTCAACCGGTCCCCAGCCGACGCCGCCAGACACACCAGCTCAGACCACAACTTCCCGCTGTCACTCTGCCACCTCACCCCCGCACGCCCCATCAACGGCACCACCCGGCTCAACGGCTCGGTCGCCAGCACCGACGCACTCGTCGGATACTGATCCAGCTCACCCTCCATCCACGTCAGTTGCCCGAACACCGACCAGTTGTCCGTCAGCGAAACATTCGCCGCCACTTCCACACCCTGCACATACCCGTTCCCGCCATTCGCCTTGCTCACCGCCACCGCCCCATCCACGTCCTGACCAGTCGGCTTCCGCACAATGAAATCATCCAGCACGTTGTGGAAATAAGTCAGGCTCGCCGTCACCCGCTCCGTCGTCGCACGCGCCCCGATCTCGAAATTCAGCGATCGCTCAGGGCTCAAATCCGTCGACGGCAATTCCAGCTCGCCGCTCCGCGCAATGTCCAGCCGCGATAGATCACTGATGTTAGGCGCACGGAATCCCTGCGACACACCCCCGATCACCGCAAACCGGTCCTTGTCGTCCAGATCAAACACAAACCGCCCGCTCGCCACCCATTGATCCCAATCGTCCGAGAACGACGACGCCTGCTTCGTCACCGGATCCTGATACCGGCCAATGTCCGCATCCGCCCGCGTGTACCGCGTACCCACATACACATGCAGCCGGTCCGCCACATCAATCTGATCCTGCAGATAAATCCCGAACAACCCGTACGTCGAATCATCACCCACAGGCCCCTGAATCGCCCGCACCGTCGGCCCGCCCACCGGACGGTTCGTCGTGCTGCTGTCCACCCTGTCCCGATAGTAATCCGCTCCCCACGTCAGGGTCCCAAACGGGGTCTTCTTCCCCATCTGCAGGTCAAAACCTAGCGTCTCCAGATTCACGTCACCAAGATCCCGCTGCCCGGACGACCTCACCCGGTCCTGCAACTCGCCATTCGTCTGCCACGACACCGTAAACGCCGTGCTGTCCACCAATCCCCCCGGCGTCTCCCCGCTCACCCGCGCATACGTCAGGGTCC
>CANHUG010000302.1 GCA_947462995.1 Verrucomicrobiales bacterium
ATCTCCCACATCGAAAGCGGCGGCACCTACACGCTCGCCAATTCCCTGACGCTCCCGAATCAGCGTCTCCTCCACTACAACGGCACGCTCACCTGCGGCCCCATCTCCACGACCTTCAACAGCATCACCAACAACCCCACCCCTAGCACCGTCTCCATCCCCTACGCCTCCGCATCACTCGCCATCGCCCAGGGCGCAGGATTCCTCGCCCAGGGCTACACCTTCGGCCCACCCACCGGTCTCTCCAGCTTCCGTCTCCACGACGACGGCCACGCCGAACTCGTCATCGGCACCATCGCCGTCAATGGCCCCATCCCGGACACAGACGCCATCGGCAATGTCTCCTTCACGCGTCTCCCCATCACGCTCTCCCCAGGCGGCGCTTCCGCCTCCATCGTCGCCGCTCTCCCCGCCGGCGTCGGCTACTCCAGCTCCGCATCCGCCCCCATGCTCGACTCCGGCGTCGCCTTCACTAACGTCGCCCTCTCCCAGAATCTCGACCCCATTGCCGCCACCCTCACCAATTCCTCCGCGGTCTTCGTCTCCGAGGAAACCAAACCAGTCCGCATCGCCGTCTCCCAGATCGCATGGACGCCGGCCGCCAGCCGCTTCGATCTGACAACCACCGGCGCTTCCGCCGTCCGTAAACCGCTCCTCGACGTCCTCAACGCCGCCACCGTCAACAACGCGGCCATGAAGAAGAAGCGCTCCAACGACCACTGGTGGAACGGCATCGATGGCACCGCCACCGCCGTCTCCATCAAGGCCACCGCCTCCAGCGGCGGTCAAATGTCCGCTTCCTTCGGTCTCGCCTCAGGCAACGCCTTCACCACTCACCTGCCCTACGACGTCAATCTCTCGCCCCAATCCGCCAGCTCCGTCGCCGTCACGGACGACCTCATCGCCCCTTCCTCCACCCTCGCTGGCGTCCAGTCCACTTCCATCCGCTACGAACAAACCTGCGACGAACCTGACAATTGCGCCGGCGGCACTTCCTACTCCAACCAGCCGCTCACTTTCACCTCAACCAATCTCACCATCACCCCGGACGGCGGTCTCCACGGCGCTGTCACCATCTCCACCGGCGGTCTCCTCAGCTGGGGCTTCGTCGACTCCATCTCCCGCAACGCCCAGAACGTCGACACTCCTTTCCAATCCGGCAACTTCTACGCCTCCGGTCACTTCATCCGCGGCGCCGATAACAATCTGACTCCCGACCAGGCCCCCTCCGTCATCTCCCTCCAGGGCCGCATGCCCTCAGCCCTCGCCACCACCGAAAAACCCGGCACCGCCGCCTACGACGCCGGTCTCGCCGACTACCCGGGCCTCAACTACCGCGTCTCCGAAGGCCAGCAGGGCCTTTCCTACCTCTGCGGCATCCCCACCGGCTTCGGTCCCTTCAATCTCAAAACCCGCAGCAAGTACTACGCCCGCTACTCCGGCGTCTCCGGCATCCACGACGCCGTCAACGGCACGTTCCCATCCAACGCCACGCTCTTCGGCTACAACTTCTCGTTCTCCAACTACGGGCTCTCGTTCCTATCCAATCTCAACGTCATCTCCCGCACCAACGGTGCCATCGTCATCCCCGCCCCGTCCAACTTCCAGCTGCCAATGGAGAAGATCAGCTTCACCTGCCGCGGCAGCATCAAGGAAGCCAAGGTCGCAGGCTCCGCAACCTCCAGAGAACTCGACTACTGGAACGTCGACTTCCGCCCACTCGCCATCCGCTTCCTCGCCGACAACGCCTGCAACCCCGCAGACTCCCGTCTCGTCGTCGCCATGGAAACCTCAGCCGCTCACCTCAACGAGCCGCTCTTCGGTAAAGTAGGCTTCCACCCCAACGGCCAGATCATCCGCCCCTCCGACAACTACGCCAACATCACTTCCGAATTCGCCCTCCCCGGCAAATTCACCTTCAACGGCCCCGGCACCGAAAAATACGAAATCGTCGGGGTCCGCGGTGCCTACCTCAACCACGCCGCCTCCCACCCCGCAGGCCCAGGCTTCTGGAACGTCGCCGCCTCCGTCAATGTCCCGTTCTTCGAAGACCTCAAAACCCACGTCCACTTCTCCGGCGACGCCGACGCCACCTCCTCCCCAGTCTACATCATGGGCGGTTGGGCCAAATCCGGCTCAGGCACCCCCACCCGCGGCTGGGCCACCGGCCCCAACGGCTTCGCTAACTTCTTCACCAGCGAAGCCTTCGACCTCGCCCACGACGGCTTCCCAACCGCCGTCGGTCTCCCCACCTACCGCAATCTCAGCGAAGCCAACGCCCCACACGACGAAAGCTACCTCTGCCGCGCTCAGCAGTCATGGCTCGACGCCGTCAACTTCGACTACCCGCTCGATTGGTCGTCCTCCGGCCGCAGCTTCACCGGCCACCGCGTCCACAAAAATGACCTCTTCGTCCTCAATGTCGAACACCAGGTCGACTGGCTGACCGGCGAAAATGCCAAAATCAGCTTCGGCGCTCAATACGACGGTCTCCCCAAAATCCACGTCGCTAACTTCTTCAACAAACACGCCGACCAGGCGCTCAAAGACATCGAATCCTTCGTCACCGCCACCTCCGACGATGTCTTCAATAAATTCACCGGCGGCGTCGACGATCTCGCTGAAATGCTCAACGACCAGGTCGACGGTCTCGTCGACGGGGTCCTCGACAAGGGCATCGACCAGTTCCACGACGCCTTCTGCCAGGCCATCCAGAACGCCCTCAACCAAGCCAACCCCAATGCCTGCCAGCAGGTCATCAATCAGTACATCCGCAACGGCCCGCTCAAAAACGCCCTCAACAACATCGCCTCCGCCGCCAATCAGCCGACCAGCATCCTCAACGCCATCGATCAGCGTCTCATCTCCGCAGATCAGTCCATCGCCGCCATCACCGGCCAGCTCGCCAACGGCAACGCCTTCCCCAACTCCATGCTCGGCGACCTCGACCAGGCCGGCAATAACATCAACGCCTTCGTCATGGCTCTCATCAGCCAGCACCTCGGCAATGTCGCCCAGAACGTCGGCGTCGATTCCATCGCCGATGCCATCCAGAATGTCGTCAACGGTGCCAAACCTCAGCTCAATCAGCTCGTCAATCAGCTGAAATCCATCCAGCAGTCCATCCAGCAGGTCCGCAATCAGCTCGCTCAGGCCGGGGCCATCGTCCAGCAGATCCAGCAGATCGTTCAGAACGCCGCCAGCCAGATCAACGCCGTCTGCAACGAAGTCGCCGACGCCCTCGAAAAATACGTCTGCTCCATCCTCCAGCAGGACATCCCTAACTTCATTAATCTCAAACACAAGCTCCGCGACACCCTCAAACAGAAACTCAAGGACTTCCTCTACGCCAAAACCTTCATCGCTGACATCCACAAGGCCATCAAAGACAAGGCCTACGAAATCAAAGCCGCCTACGACGAAGCCATCGACTCGGTCTTCGCTCAGATCCGCAACATCGTCATCGGGGTCGTCGGCAAGCACATCGCCAACGCTGAAGCCAAGATCAATAAAATGATCGGCGGCATCGGCGAGAAAATGGGAGCCGGAAAAGTCGATGGCTTCGCCCACATCAACGGCAATTCCATCAAGCTCCTCCGCCTCGACGCAGAATTCTCATGGAAGGTCCCCGAGGAACTCCGCTACTCCGGCTACCTCCAGATCAAGGAACTCGACTCCACCGGCCCTAACGGCTGCTCTCCTCCCGGCCAGCCCCTCACCGAGGTCACCTGCGGTGCCAACAACATCCCCCTCAAATGGATCTCCAAAGGCGTCAAAGCCAACATCGGCGGCCGCTTCACCTTCCAGCAGTCCGAGGGCGCCACTCGCCCGCTCGGCTTCGGCGGCAGTCTCGAAATGACCGAAGGCGAAATCAAGGTCGGCACGCTCCTCATCCAGAAATTCGCCGCCGCCGCCATGTTCGGCATCGATAATCCGGACACCGAAAACACCAACGAACTCGAAGCCTATCTCGCCGCCAACGTCGGCGTCAAATTCGACAACTACAAGCTCGGCGGCGCTCTCTTCCTCGGCCGCACCTGCACGCTCGACCCTATCACCATGGTCGACCCCGACGCCGCCGCCATCATCGGCAAACCTCCCTTCACCGGCGGCTACTGCTACGCGGAAGGCTGGTTCCCGCTCTTCAACGGCGGCAAGGTCTTCAACCTCTCCATCGGAGCCGGCGTCGGCGTCTTCTACTTCGCTGAAGGCCCCACCTACGGCGGCCGTCTCATGGGCGCAGTCAGCGGCGAACTCCTCGAACTCCTCCAGGTCACCGGCCGCATGGACCTCATCGGAGTCAAATCCGGCGACGACTTCCGCTTCCGCGGCACCGGCAAGGTCACCGGCTCCATCGGTCCCTGCGACGCCTGCGTCGAATTCTCCAAAGGCTTCCGCGCCACCTACCTCAACAACTCATGGGACCTCGACCTCGTCGACTGATCCTGCCCCACCCGCACCGAATCCTATCATCTCTCTCTTCCCATGAAACGTCTCTTCCTCATCCTCTCCGCCGCCCTGAGCCTCGTCTCAGCTCAGGCCCAGGACGCCTTCGATAAAATGGTGTACTGCACCGGCACCACCGCCCAGTCGGGCACGGATCACTGGGCCTACATCCTCTTCCAGCCAGTCAAACTCGACCTCCTCGACGGAAAAACCCTCGCCGTCTATCAGCAGTCCGGTTCGTCAGGTCCATTCGCCCTCAAAAGCGTCATCACCGGACCCCAGTCAGACCCGTCCGTAATCAAGCCGCTCCTCGCCCGATCCCTCCCTCTCGGCCAGGATCTCGCCCAACTGGAATCCTCCATCACCGCCATGTTCCAGGACTCAGTCCCGGATCCCGCCATCCCCCTCGAACGCAAGCTCTCCGCCGTCATTCAAGGCACCATCAAGGATCCTGCCAAACGCCAGAATCTCTTCCTCCTCGCCCGTCAGCACCCGGCCATGGCTCTCATCC
>CANHUG010000303.1 GCA_947462995.1 Verrucomicrobiales bacterium
CTCCCTAACCATGAACCCGCCGCTCGCCAGCATCGTCATGCGCTCGTTCAACGAGGCATGGGCCCTCCGCGAAACGCTCCCCGCCCTCGCCGCCCAATCCTTCCCCTCATGGGAACTCATCGTCATCGACAGCGGCTCCTCCGACGGCTCCCAGGATCTCATCAAGGCCGCTAACCCAGCCCACTTCATCCAGATCCAACCCCACGAATACAACCCCAGCAAGGTCATGAACACCGGCATGCGTCTCGCCGCCGCCGATACCGTCATCTTCCTCAACGCCGACGCCACCCCGCAGGGCCCTCTCTGGCTCCAGCCGCTCTTCGACGCCCTCCAGAACCCACGCACCGCCGCCGCCTTCTCCCGCCAGATCCCCCGCCCGGACTGTCTCGCCGTCTTCGCTCACGACTACGACCGCTGCTTCGGCCCTAACCGCGAATCCGCCTCGTGGGACCACTTTTTCAGCATGGTCAGCAGCGGCATCCGCCGCGATGTCTGGCAGCGCCGCGGCTTCCGCGAGGACCTCCAGTTCGCCGAAGACGACGAATACACACGCTGGTGCATCCAGCAGGGCTTCGAAATCGCCTACGTCCCGGATTCCGTCGCCATGCACAGCCACAACTACACCCCCGCCCAGGCCCGCAAACGCGCCTTCGGCGACGCCCGCGCCATGGCCGCCACCTATCAAGGCAAACCCTCCGACTTCTCATGGCTCCGCACCGTCGCCCTCGGCACCGCCGCTGACCTCCGCAAGGACCTCCGCTGGTTCCGCCAGCACCACAAACTCAGCCAACTCCCCGCCGCCGCCCGCATCCGCTTCGCCCAGCGCTCCGGTAAACTCGCCGGCTTCCGCCAAGGCTGGCTCGACTACCAACGCCAATCCCCAGCATGACCTTCACCCGCGACGGCAGCCCCGCCCTCGAGGCCCTCCTCGATCAGTCCTGCTCCGCCATCGGCGCAGACCTCCGGGAAATCGTCCCCGCTCACCTCCTCCAGGCCCTCATCCTCGGCGGCGGCTACGGCCGCGGCGAAGGCGGTGTCCTCGCCACACCCCAAGGCGACACCCCCTACAACGACCTCGAATTCTTCGTCCTCATCTCCGGCCCGCCACGGCTCAACGAACGCCGCTTCCACCACGCCATCCACGCCCTCGAACAACGGCACTCCGCTACCCTCGGCATCGACGTCGAATTCAAAATCCTCTCGCTCGCCTCCCTCCTGCATAGCGGGCCTTCCATGTTCTTCTACGACCTCGTCGCCGGCCACCGGGTCATCACCGGACCGCCCGACATCCTCGCCTCCTGCTCCCACCTCGCCGACGCCTCTAGCATCCCTCTCCACGAAGCCACCCGGCTCCTCATGAACCGCTGCTCCGGCCTCCTCTTCGCCGCCGCACGTCTCCAGCAACCAGCCTTCTCCTCCGCCGACGCCGACTTCACCGGCCGCAACATCGCCAAGGCCCAACTCGCCATCGGCGACGCCCTCCTCACCGCCCACGGCCGCTACCACTGGTCCTGCCTGGAACGCCACCAGCGTCTCCTCGCCCTATCCGAACCTTCCCTCCCCATCGACGCCATCCGCGCCGACCACCGCGCCGGCACGGAATTCAAACTCCACCCAGCTCGCTCCTCCGCCTCCCAATCCGATCTCGCCGCCCTCCACGCCTCGGTCTCCCAATCCGCATGGGCCGTCTTCTCATGGCTCGAATCCCGGCGGCTCTCCGCCCCCTTCCCCTCCCCGATCGCCTACTCATCTAACAAGGCCTCGAAGTGCCCGGAATCTTCCCTCCTCAAAAACCCGCTCGTCCGTCTCCGCGCCTTCGGCCCCAAAGGCATCTGCCCCCCGCTCGCACTCCGCTACCCACGCGAGGGCCTGCTCAACTCCCTCCCGCTCCTCCTCTGGGCCCCGGATCTCGTCCCCGAAAACCTGACATCCCTCTCCGCCCAGCTCGCCGCACCCGTCTCCAACTGGCCCTCCGCCGTCGCCGCCTACCAATCTCTCTGGTCCCGCTTCAACTGACCCGCCATGCTCCCTAAACTCAACTCCGGCATCGGCCCAGACCTCCGCCTTACCCACCCCATGGGCCACGGCGCAAGAGCCGTCGGCGCAGTCACCATCGGCGACCTCGCCATCATTGGGGCCTCCTCCATCGTCACCAGAGACACGCACTCTAACAATACACCCGTCGGCATCCCCGGCAGAATCATCTCCGAACAGAACCTGCGCCGCAACGAAGCCCCATGAAGCTCCTCGTCTTCTACCCCTACGCCCCATGGCCCCTCGACCGCGGCACCTATCAGCGCACGTTCCACCTCCTCAAGGCCCTCGCCGCTCACCACGAGGTCGACTTCGTCGCCCTCACCGAACCATCCCCGGACCTCGACGAAAAATTCGCCGTCTTCTCCGCCTTCTGCCGCTCCGTCACGTTCATCCCCTTCGCCCACCCGCCATGGCAGAAGCTCTTCCCCCGGCGTCTCCTCAACCCGCTCCCCTGTAACGTCCAGCACTGGCAGCAACCCGAGATCACTAACACCATCAATCAGCTCCTCACCCCCGGCCGCTACGACCTCGTCCACATCTGCGACCTCGTCCTCATGCCCTACGTGCTCCCGCACGCCCACCACACTCCCTTCGTCGTCGACCGCAGCCGCGTCGATCTCCAGTTCCAACTCATGGAACACAAGACGCTCCACTTCTCCCTCCGCGACCGTCTCCTCCGCTGGGAAAGCTACGCCAAACTCTGGCGCTACGAACGTGTCCTCGCCCGCTCCACCACCCTCGAAGTCGTCTGCGGCCCCGACGACGAAACCTTCATCCACCGCCGCATCAGCCCCAAAGCCCCAGTCATGGTCGTCGCCAACGGGGTCGATCTCGATTACTTCCACCCAACCTCCGCTCCCGACGCGCGAGCCCACGACCCCACCGTCATCTTCTGCGGCGCCATGGACTACAGTCCTAACGTCGACGCGCTCCGCTGGTTCTTCTCCTCCATCCACGACATCCTCCTCCAGCTCGTCCCCAGCGTCCGCATCCTCATCGTCGGGAAAAAACCACTCCCCGAAGTCAAAGCCTACGCCTCCCGCACCGGCGTCACCGTCACCGGCGGGGTCCCCGATGTCCGCCCCTACTACCGCCGCTCGTGGCTCCAGATGGTCCCCCTCCGCATCGGCGGCGGCACTCGTCTCAAAATCGTCGAATCCCTCGCCATCGGCACGCCCGTCGTCTCCACCACCATCGGCGCTCAAGGCCTCAACCTCACCCACGATCACAACATCCTCCTCGCCGACGACGCCCCAGCCTTCGCCAAAGCCATCGCCCGCGCCCTCAACGACCCCGCCCTCCGCGCCTCCCTCGAATCCCACGGCATCGACACCGCCACCCAGCAATTCGGCTGGCCCGCCATCGGCGCACGTCTCGCCAACCGCTACTCCTCCCTCATCCCCTCAAAGTCCTCACCCACCACCCCATGAGCCAGAAAATCGTCATCACAGGCATCACCTCCTTCAGAAACCACGGGGTCGAAGCCCTCGTCGTCTCCACCATCGCCCAACTCCGGCTCCGCCTCCCCGGCGCATCCTTCTCCGTCCTCGACCGCGCCCCGGACTTCGATGCCTCCAGACTCCCCGACAAAGACGTCCGCTTCATCCACGACTACACCATCCGCCCGCTCTACGCCCGTCGTCTCCGCAAACTCGTCACCTCCATCATCCCTTCCCTCGACAAGGACGCCGCCATCGCCGCCGCAGAACTCCGCTCCGCCTCCTGCGTCGTCGCCAGCGGTGGCGATGTCTTCTGCTCGGAATACGGCCACCGCTCGCTCCTCTCCCACCTCCAACCGCTCCGCATCGCCCACGCCGCCAGCGTCCCCTTCATCTTCCACGCCCAGTCCATCGGGCCTTTCAATAACGACGCGGACACCTCCGCCTTCACCGACCTCGCCAAACACGCCAGCGCCATCACCGTCCGCGAATCCGCTTCCTTCAACTACCTCCGCGACATCCTCAATCTCCCCCACGACCGCATCCATCTCGTCGCGGACCCAGCCTTCCTCCTCACACAACCCGACGCCACCGAAGGCGACGCCCTCTTCAACCACCACCGCGCCCTCCCCGACCGCCCCACCATCGCCCTCAGCACCAGCTCCGCCATCTGCCACTGGATGGGCTCCGACGCCTCACGCCACGTCGATACATGGATCGAGGTCATCTCATGGCTCCGCTCCTCCCTCGACGCGAACATCATCATCATCCCCCACGTCCAGGAAACCTCCGCCAAAAACGAGGACCGCGTCATCGCCACCGAAATCCTCCGCCGCATCGGCCACGACCCTCGCGTCCGCCTCGCCGGCGGCGACTTCAGCGCCTCCGACTACAAGGCCATCATCTCCCGCTGCGACCTCATCGTCGCCGAACGCATGCACGCCGCCATCGCCGGCCTCTCCACCGGCGTCCCCACCCTCGTCATCGGCTACAGCATCAAAGCCGAAGGCATCCTCAACGACCTCCTCGGCAAAGATCTCACCCGGAACGCCGCCCTCATCTCCATCAAGGACTTCCTCGCCCCAGGCGCTGGCCTCGCCCGCGTCCAGTCCGCATGGCAAAACCGCAAGGCCCTCGCCGACGCCCTCGCCACCGCCCTCCCCGATACCCGCGAGCGTTCCCGCCAAGCCTACGACCCCATCGTCGCCGCCGCCACCGCCCCGCGCTACTGAACGCCCTCTCATCAGCCTTCCTCTTCCCTCACAAAAAACCGCCGCCCTCTGCCTCAGCAGGGAGCGGCGGTTCTCTTTGATTACTCGTCGTCCGGCTCAGTCCGAATCTCAGTGCGACCGCACAAACTCGTCAAACCGGTCCAGGCCCTTCTTGATCACATCAAGGCTGCACGCATAGCTGAATCGGATCGTGTCATCCGCCCCGAACGCAATCCCCGGCACCACCGCCACATGACTGCGGCTCAG
>CANHUG010000304.1 GCA_947462995.1 Verrucomicrobiales bacterium
AATGGACGGTGAGGCAGGCGAAGCTTTGGAGGGTGGTGCCGTCGGTGGCGGCGAGGTTCCAGTCGATGCGGATCTGCTGGGAGGGGGCGAGGGACGGCGAGTGGATGAAGACCTTGCGGCGGTCGTGGCTGAGTTGGATGCCGGAGACGGGGAGGACGTCTTCGCCTGGGGAGTTATCGGCTTTGAGGTGGGGGGAGCCGTAGTTTTTTGAGCGGAGGTAGTGCCATGAGCGGACGAGGGCGGCGTTCTGGGCGGGCGGGGCGAGGTCGCGGGCGAAGGCGAGGATGAGGCCGCCGGGGGCGGCGGTGATGGCGGTGGGCCATGAGGGTGGCTGGTTGCCTGGGCGGATGCGGGAGAAGCCGGAGAGTTCCGGGGCGTCGGTGCCCCAGATCTGGAAGCCGGTGACGAGGAGCGAGCCGTCGATGGGGTTGGTGGCGGCTTTGAGGGGCGGGAATTCGAGTTGGAGGGGGAGCGGCTGGATGGAGGCCTGGGAGTCGTCTGGGGCGGCGGAGACGGTGAAGAGGGCGGGTTTGAAGTAGGCGAGGTGGATGAGCTGGTTGGAGAGAGCGCCCATGCGGGTGGGGTCGGTCCAGACCTGGCCGGCGGCGCTTTGATTGACCTCGTGGGGGATCCAGAGGAGTGGTTCGGTGACGGGCGGGTGGGGGTCTGGGGCGGCTTCGCGGAAGCCGTAGAAGGCGCCGGGGCGGATTTTGTGGATGGGGGTGGCTGGGATCCAGTTGCCTTGCTGGTCCGAGGCGGTGAGGAGGCCGGAGACTGGATGGATGCCGAGGTAGGGTTGGCGGAGACCGCAGCAGAGTTCGGTGACGGATTTGCCGTCTGGGGAGATGGAGAAGATGCGGCCTGCGCCGGGGGTTTTGGTGGTTAGTTGCTGACCGCCTTTGGCGGCGTAGAAGCCTCCGTCGGGTCGTGCGGCGAGGTCCATGGGGAATTCGCGGGTTTCGGCGGACTGGGGGATATCCTGACAGAAATTGGAGTAGGAGTCGCAGAGGCCGGAGGGACCGGGGTCGAGAGCGATGATGCCGTCGCGGGTGAAGGCGTGGAGGCGGCCGTGGGTGATGGCGAGACTCTGGGGTTCATGGAGCCCGGAGGCGAAGCGGTGCCATGAGACGGAGGTGGCGTCCGGGGTGAGCGGGTTGGTGATCCAGACATCGCCGTCGATGGTGCAGAGGGCGGCGCGGCCGTCGGGGAAGCAGGTGAGCCCGCTGAGGCGGACCTTACGTTGCCATGGGTTGGGGAACGGGAGCGGGATGCGGTCGGCGACGAGGGGGGCGTCGGGATTTCCGGATTGGATGGGGAGCGTGACGGGTGATAGCCATGCGCGGGTGATTTCCGGGCCTGACCATGTGGCGTTGTCCGGGACAGGGCTGGAGGTGAGGATGGTGGTGGAGCCGTCGGCGTGCTTCTGGCGGACGGCGGGGCCGAGAGGAGTCAGGGTGGATTCCCATGAGAGCGCGTCGTTGCGGGTGCCGGACGAGACATGGAGGCGGAGGGAATTGTCGGCTAGCGAGATGGATGACCAGCGGGATGGAGGTGGTGGCGGGGTGGCGGAGCGGAGCGGGAGAAGGGGTCCGTTAGGGACTGGCAGGTGACGGGTGCCGCCTTCGGATTTGCGGTTGGGGTGGTCCCATGAGATGGCTGCGATGGAAGTTCTGGTGACTGGGTCGTTGCCCTCGTTCTGCCAGATGCCGGTGATGGTGCCCCGGTCGAGATCGTAGCAGAGACAGACCTTGTGGGGGAGACGGATGATGAGACCGCGGACGGTGACGGGGCCGTCCGGGATGATGCCTGAGAAGTCGACGGCGGATGTGAGGAAAGGGAAGCCGGGTTCGGCCCATGGTGCGGGGTTGGGTCCGGGTGCGGCGGCGCGGATTGGCTGGATGAAAAGGAGTAAAAGGAGACAGGCGGTCCTCGGGGTCATGCGGTGGAGGGGAACGTGAATTTGAGGAAGCGTGCCATGAAGAGGAGGGGGACGGCGAGCCCGAATCGTGTGGGTGGCTTGTGGGGTAGTTTGGCGGGAAAAGATT
Source organism: Verrucomicrobiales bacterium (assembly GCA_947462995.1). GTDB lineage: Bacteria > Verrucomicrobiota > Verrucomicrobiia > Verrucomicrobiales > V1-33 > V1-33. Next base: position 2,046 of record CANHUG010000304.1, read on the forward strand.
GCGTGGGTGAGGGGAAAGGGGGAGAAGAGGTGGATGAAAAGCAGAGTGCTGATGTTGCTGGTGGCTGGGCTGTGGTGGCCTTGCGGGAGGGTGTGTGGGGACGAATCGGGGGTGGCGGAGCGGGCGTGGGAGGTGGTGGGGAGACAGCGTGGGGTCTTCACGAGACCGCCGGAGGTGATGCCGACGCGGAAGGTTCCGGATGGACCGTTGCTGGGGAATGGGGATGTGGGGGTGGCGATTGGCGGGGTGGTGGAGCGGAGCCGGTATTTCGGGTTGGGTGAGGCGGGTGGGGCGAAGGTGACGACGCGACGGGTGGGGGTCGAGACGAGTCCGGAGGTGTTGAAGTTTTATCTGGCGAAGAATGATTTCTGGAAAGCGAAGCCGGTGTATCCGAATGCGCATCCGTGTCCGATCGGGACGATTGAGGTGTCGATTCCTGCGCTGCATGGAGGGGAGTTTCATGCGGAGCAGGTGCTAGGGGAGGCGGAGGTGGAGCATGTGCTGAAGACGGCGCATCGGGTGGAAGATCCGCCGCCTTTCACGCGGGCGGGGACGGTGGTGCGGGTGCGGAGCTGGGTGGCGGCTGGGGAGAATCTGGTGGTGATTGAGCTGACGGTGGATGGGGATCCGGCGGACGGGAATCCGTTTGGACCGACGGGGATGACGGGTGTGGAGGTGCGGTTGTCGGCGGTGACGGGGAATGAATCTGAGACGGCGACGGGGAATCTGGCGGATGGGAGCTGGGCGGTGCGGCGGTTTGAGGCGACGGAGGAGAGTCTGGCGGTGGAGCAGAAGCGGTTAGTGAGGAGATCGGAGGCGGCGGTGGCGATGCGGTTGCTGGGGCATCGCGTGCCGGGGTTGCCGTGGAGTCGCGGGGACGGGTGGAGTGCGGACCGGTTCGTAGTGCAGCCGGGGAAGAAAGTGGTCGTGGTGGCGTCGGTGGTGAGCGGCGAGGAATCGGCGGATCCGTTAGGAGAAGCGAAGCGGCGGGTGGCGGCGGTGACGGAGGAGCGGCTGGCGGAGGTGAAGGTGGCGCATCGGGAGTGGTGGCGGCGGTTCTGGGAGCGGTCGTATGTGGAGATCGGGGATGAGCTGATTGAGCGGTATTATTATGGATCGCAGTATCTGCTGGCGTCGTGCAGCCGGAACCGTGCGTTTCCGCCGTCGTTGTACGGGAACTGGACGACGCTGGACGGGCCGTCGTGGCAGGCGGACTATCATTTGAATTACAATCATGAAGCGCCGTGGTGGGGCGTGTATTCGTCGAATCATGTGGAGCTGGCGGATCCGTATGACACGCCGGTGCTGGAGTATGTGGAGACGGCGAAGGCGAATGCGCGGGATTTGCTGCGGGTGCCGGGGGTCTATTACGATGTGGGGATCGGGCCGAAGGGATTGGAGACATCGTTCATGCCGGACGGGTATGGGATTCCGGGGGAGGGACGGCGGATGTTTCTGGGGCAGAAGAGCAATGCGGCGTTTGCGGCGGTGAACATGATGATGAGGATCGAGCACACATGGGATGAGGCGTATGCGCGGCGGGTGTATCCGTTTCTGCGGGAAGTGGCGGATTTCTGGGAGAGTTATCTGAAGCTGGAGGGGGATCGGTATGTGGTGCTGAATGATGCGTCCGGGGAGGTGGGCGATGGCGGGAGTGACCGGAACAATTGTCTGACCCTGGGATTGTTAAGGACCTTTTTCCGCGGGATGATGACGGCGAGTGAATTGACAGGGAGTGACGGGGAGCGGCGGGAGAAGTGGATGGATATCCTGGGGAGGTTGAGTGATTTTCCGACCGTGGAGGTGGATGGGGTGCGGAGGATCCGGGGGGCGGAGGCTGGGCCTGCGGCGGAGCGGGTGGGGCCGGGGAGGAACAACACCCGACTGGAGTTCATGGGGATGGTGTGGCCGTCGACGGTGATCGGGCTGGAGTCGCCGAAGGAGTGGCTGCAACTGGTGCGGGACGATGTGGCGGGATGGGGCGAGTCGGAATGGATCGGGCACTTCAATGGATTCAGCATGACCTTTCCGGGGGCGGTGCGGGTGGGGCATGATCCGGAGGATGTGCTGCGGCGGTTGCGGCGGCAGCTGGAGGAATGCGGGTTTCCTAACTTGATGGTGTTTACGGGCGGTGGCGGGATTGAGAACTGTTCGGGCGTGCCGGCGACGATCAACGAGATGCTGGTGCAGTCGCATGATGGCGTGGTGCGGGTGTTTCCGTGCTGGCCGGTGGGGAGGCCTGCGAGGTTCGGGCGGCTGCGGGTGCCTGGGGCGTTTCTGGTGAGCAGCGAGCGGGGCGCGGGGGAGGTGGTGGTGGTGGAGATTGAGAGCGAGCGCGGGCGGCCGTTGCGGATGATGAATCCGTGGCCTGGGAAGGAAGTGGAGGTGGAGCGGTCGGGCGGTGGGCGGGAGCGGAAGAGCGGGGAATTGGTGGAATTGGGGACGGTAGCGGGAGAGCGACTGGTGATGAGGGCGGCGAGGTGATAGGGACGCCTGCGGGATTCGTTGTGATCAGATCATGATTGTGCTTCAGATTCTTTGTTTAGCCTTGGCTGCGGTGCTGCCGGTGGTGTTGGTTCTGCGTGGGAAGCGGCTGCTGGGAGAGCAGACGCATGGGGCGGCGGTGGCGATCCTTGCGTGGATGGGGTGTGCGTTTGTGCTGAGCATGACCGGTTGGGACGGGCTGCCGCACGGCGGGATTGCGGTGGTGTGGGTGGCGTTGTGTTATGGAGGGGTAGCGGTCTGGCGGCGGATGAGGCGGTGACGGATGGAGCGTGCGGGTCAGACTGTGCGCTGACGTTTCCAGATGGGGGGGGATGAATTTCCCGCGTTTCAGGGCGAGGACGACGAGGGTGATGCCTGTGGAGGTGCAGAGGTGCAGAGGATGAGG
>CANHUG010000305.1 GCA_947462995.1 Verrucomicrobiales bacterium
AATCCATGTCACTTTCGTGACAGCGGGAAATCCGAAAGCGAGAACCATCCACCCAACAAGCAATCGTCACCTCCGAACCAGCCAGCCGAAGGCTCTGGACTGCTGGGAGCATCACAGCTCTCCCTAGCGCACGGAGTGCGCCTGCCAGCTCTCCCCACACGCCCCCTCCGAACCAGCCCACTTCCCACTTCCCACTTCCCACTTCTCACTTCTCACTTCACCACACGCCTCCGGCGGTGCAGCACGCCGCTCGAGAAGAGCGCAAGCACCGCGAAAGTGCTGGCGGGTTCAGGGACCGCGCTGGGCCCGTAAACGAGGTTGAGATTGTTGCCCGCCACCGAGACCGAGAACGTGCCGCCAGCATCGTTGTTAGTGAATCCATTGGTCCCGTTCCTTGCAGCCGTATAGATGCTGAAGTTATCCGCATCGAAGCCCGTGATCCCGCCAGCGGCAGTGGCAATGGTCCAGGAGTAATTCAAGCTGCCATCGAAGTTCAGCGCATCGCCAGTCGACGCCCCAGGCGACGAGAGCGACCAGACGTTCACCTTGAAAGGATCCGCCGACGTGAGCCCCGTGAGGTCCAGCATCCCGGTGATCACAAGCTTGTCCCACCCCGTGCCCGCGGCACCAGTCGCGTTCAGCAGCTGCCAGTTGTAGTTGCCGCCCGCCTCCCAGACCGCATCGCCAGTCACCGTGAGAGTGCCCGGGCTGTTGCCGGGAGCAATCGAACCGCCGCTCTGCACAACAAGCGCGCCGACCGTGCCGGATCCACCGATGGCGGCACCGGATTGGACCGTGGTCAGGGCCGAACTGGAAATACTGCCATTCACGGTTAGCAGCCCGGCCGCGACCGTGGTGGCTCCAGTGTAGGTGTTGGACCCCGAGAGCGTCAGGGTACCGGCGCCTTCCTTGCTCAGCGAACCGACTTGGGAAATGCCGCCGAGGACATCGATGGAACCGCCGGTGAAGACGAGTAGACCGCCGTTGGCGGCGATCGGGCCTGAGAGCACCACCTTGCCGCTGCCAGTATTGTTGAAGGTACCGGACTGGCCACCGAGGCTGATCGCGTTGGTAATGGTGTTAGCACTGCCGTTGTTCGCGGCAAGCGAAGCAAATTCCAGCGAACCCGAAGAGCCGATCCTGATTTGCGCACTGCCAAGGTTCCCCGCCCCGCCGACCGTCAGGCGGCTGCCTTCGAGCACCGAAATGCTCCCTGAAAAGAGATTGTCGCCGGACAGGCGCAGACCACCGGCCCCGGCGACCTTGATCTCCCCAGCCCCCTGGATGTTCCCGGCGTAGGTGCCTCCCGAGGTACCTTCGTCGAAGATTACCTTCGCCCCTTCCTCCATCAGCAGCCCGGTACCAGCTTCGCTGGCGCTGATCGTCTGTTCGGCGCCGGCCTGGCGCACGATCGGTGCGCCCCCGAGATCAGCCACCGCACCGGTGAGAATCGGGCTCCCGGAGTTGTCGTAGGCCCAGTCAACCACCGAGCCGGTCTCCCCGTTACTGGTTAGGTTCACGCGCATCCAGCCGTAGCTCACGTCGGTTCCGCTTAGCAGTTTGAATCCGAGGTAGCCGGTCTGACCGTCGGTGAACTGTCCGGCACCTGCCCCGAGGTGGCCCGAGTCACCATTCGCCTCCGAACCGCCCCAGCCGGATGAATAGGTCAGGGAACCGCCCACGGACGCCCCAAATGCCAGCGCGAGAATCGGGGCTTCATTGCCGGTTCCAGTCCGCACAGGCTGGAAACCAGGGGAATTGGCGATGCCGAGCCCGCCGAAAAACGGATTGAGATCCCACAAGCCATTCGTCGGCGTGCTGCTCTGCTGGGCGGTCACGCTGATGAAGACGCCATTGAAATCACTGGTGATGCCAATGTTTTTCTCTCCGCTGTAAACGATGGCGGCACCCGCATCTCCCACCGGCACGAGGCCGGCCGCCCCGCCGCTGCAGAAGGCCAACCACCACTGGGAAGTCCGCCCCCAGGCACCAAATTTTTGATAGAAGGATTTCATGAAATCAATTGGATCGCACCCTCACCCGGAAGTAAGTGGCCTTTTTACCGTTCACGAAAAACGGATAGGGAACGGAAACTACCTGAATCACGCCATCTTCCGCCAGAACCGAAGGCGTGGACGTGGAGGCCCTCCAGCTGGAAAGATCGCCACTGAACTCCGCCGTGTAGGTAAGACCCGCAGCGACGAAATCCTTGCGTCGGGCGAAGACTGCACGGAAGGTGAAACTGCCTCCCGTGCCGCTGGCGAATGGCGTGGGCACGCCGCGCTCCAGCAGATTCGAACCGCTCCAGCGCACCACCCCGCTGAAACCAAGCAAGGGATCCATGCCAAAGACGTATTCCTGGAAATTGGTCAACCCGTCCGCATCAGGATCCGCATCCGCACCGGCGACCGTCGGAAGGCCGGCTTCTCCAAAGTACTGCACCTGCCATGGGTCTGGCAGGCCATCCGCAGCATAGGAACCGAAGTCGTCGTTGGTCAGGTTGCGGACGGTGAGCAGCAAGCTCCGTTCCAGTCCCTGATAAACGACCCTCGCGGTGGCCGGTGTATCCTGATAGACGGATCCGGCAGTGGCCAGACCGGCACTGCTGATGGCGGCAAGCGGCCCTTCCGTGACGGACCAGGTGATGCTAGCCGCAGGCAGGGCAAAGGCGGCCACGGTATCGTCATCATAACGGATCCTCGCTTCAAGCTGGAGGGTGGCCCGTTCGTTCATACTGACCGCCGCTCCTGCCGCCGTCAGGACAAGGGAAGCGGTATCGCTGAGCATTCCGGAAAAACCGCCCCGCAACGCATAGCCCGCAGAGGATCCGGCAGCACCGGGACCAATGGAGGGATTGAGCGCATAGTCGGCACTCGAGCCGGCGGCGCCCCCACCATCGAACACAGCAGGTTCAAGGGAATAGTCCGTGCTGTTCCCGGCCAGCGCAGGAACCGACAGCAGAAACGAGAGGATGGCAGTTCGGGTGGCTGACATTTACTTTTCCTCGAGGGCTGCCTCAATCCTGCGGAGGCGTTCTTCCAGGTCGGCTATTTTTTCCCGCTGCTGCTGATTCTCGCGATGCAGTTCCTGAATCGCGGCGGCGGAATAAATCGTCAGCGGATAGGTATCAACCTGGAGGATTTCCGAGCCATCGGGCAGCCTTTGCCCGCTGCCTTTCACATCATCCGGAAAGACCTCCTGGAACTCCTGGGCGATCACATTCGGGTAGCGGCGGTCCCCGATCTCAGGGTGGGCCGCGAGGTAGTCGTCGGTGTAGCGGAAATCGACCAATCGCACCTGATCGAGTTTATCCAATGCTCCGGTGATCGACTCAATCTCGGTCTTGATCCGCCGGTCGGAGTTGGTGAGCCAAGAGGAGCCCGTGGATTTCCAGGCAGTGCCATTCACTTCCAGCGCGTATTTGCCCGGCGTGCCTTGGATGGTGACCTTGCCGGTGAAGCCATTCTCTTCATCGAGTCGGGCCAGTTGGGCCGGAACCGTATCGGCGCGCAAGGCAAGCGCGTGATAGCTACCCGCGGCGATCTGGGTCACCTGCGTCGTGCCATCAGGAACTATGGTGACGGGATCCACATCCGCTTTGTAGCCCCAGGTGACGACCGTGCCATCCGACTTCAGCGCCATGCTGTAGGTATCTCCGGCCGCGATCTGCACCACTCCGCTGGAGGCCGTGGCGGGGACATCGGTCTGCCCGCCGTTGTTCAGTCCCCATGCGACGACCGAGCCGTTCGACTTCAACGCGAGATTGTGATTCCATCCTGCGGCGATGGCCGTGACGCCGCTTAGGGCCTCAGCGGGGACGTCGGTCTGGAAGGTCGCGTTACTGCCCCATGCCACCACCTCGCCAGTGTTCTTAAGGGCGAGACTGTGATTTTCTCCTGCCGCGATGGCAATCACGGTCATGCCGGTCAAACTGACGGGTGCCGCATTTTTACCGAGGTAATCTTCACCCCAGCCCCTGACCGTGCCATTGGCCAGCAAGGCCAGGCTGTGGCGGGCCCCCGCAGCCACCTTGACCGCCGTGACAATGTCCGCAGGAGCCGTCGCCTGGCCGTCGCCATTGGCTCCCCATGCAAGCACCCGCCCATCGCTCTGGCGCACGAGGTTGTGGGAGCCTCCTGCCGCGATGTCCGTGACCCCGGTCAACGCGGGCTTGCTGACGATGACGCCGGCGTTGGGGTCGACGATATTCTTTCCCCACTCCACCACCTGACCATTGTCGAGCAGGGCGATGCTGTGGAAATCCCCGGCGGCCACGGCAGCCACATTGGCAAGAACCGGAGCGCGGGCTTGTCTATCACTGTTCTTACCCCACGCCACCACGGGATAGATCGGCGCGGCGAAGATACTCGAGAGCCCGATCTGGGAACTGCTTCCCGTATCGGAAAGGGCCACCGTCTTGCGGGACGGACTCGCGGCGTTGGTGGTGAGATAGAGATTGTTCCCGTCAAACTCGACCGACCCCAGGGTCGCGGTCGTCAGGTTCGTCCCCGCGGTCAGGACGAGCGGAGCCGCCGTAGCGCTGCCGGCAGGAAGTGCGACCGTGCCGGTGAAGCTGGGTGAACTGAGCGGAGCTTTCAGATTCAAGGCCGCTAGCTGGCTGGTCGAGATCGGCTTGGAAAGATCCGCCGTGTTGTCCACATTGCCGAGTCCCACCATCGAAGCGGTGATGCCTTGCACCGTGCCGGTGAATGTCGGGTTGGCGATCGTGGGGCTGTCGCGATTGGCCTTCAGCTCGTTGTTGCCGTTGAGTTTGCCGATCGAACTCAGAATCGTGTCGAAGGCGCTGAGTGTTCCCGCACCGGAGACATAACCCGTCAAAGGCTTTCCCGTCACCGTCGCAGCAGCAATCGAAGTCGCGCCCTGCGTGCCGGTCACATCGCCCAATAGCGATCCGGTGAAACCATCGG
>CANHUG010000306.1 GCA_947462995.1 Verrucomicrobiales bacterium
CGTCTTTTCCTAACGACTCGCACCGCTCCGCATCGAAAATCGCAAACTTCAGCTGAAACCGCCGCAGCATCTCCACAAACCACTGATGAATCAGCGGCTCCGGCACCAGAATCAGCACCCGCGCCGCTCTTCCCGTCAGGTGCAGCCGCTGCAGAATCAACCCAGCCTCAATCGTCTTCCCTAACCCAACCTCGTCCGCCAGCAGCACCCGCGGATGCCGACGCGCCGTCGCCTCCCCCGCTATCGCCAGCTGGTGCGGCAGCAGATCAATCCTCGCACCGACAAAACCCCGCACCGGCGACTGCCTCATCTTCGCACGCCGCAGCAATGCCTCAATCCGCAGATTGAAATCCTCAGGACTGTCCGTCAGCCCGCGCCGGATCCGATCCGCCGGATGACTCGCCGCCAGCGTGTCCGCCAGCGCATCCTCTCCCACCTCATCCGCCCCTTCTAGCAGATACCTCCGGCACCCGTCCTCCTCACGAATCCCCGCAATCCTCCCGCGCCGGCCGTCACCCAGCGATATCGGATCCCCAACCCCCGGAGCCATCCGCCGCAACGGCGCGCCCGGCCACGCATACAGCCGATCCACCCCAGTCGCCCCGAAATGCACCAGCACCCGCCCGCCGCCACTCTCACGCACCGTCCCGAGCCCTAATTCCGGTTCCGCATCGCTGCTCCAGCGCTGCCCGGGATAAGGCCGGATCATTCGCCGGCACGCACGGTGATGTCATCAAACCAGACAGGCAACTCGGCATACGGTGTCCCCCACACCGACGCCTTCCCCTGCGACGGAGCTTCCTCGCTCGTCGCCGTCACCGTCGGCTTCTCTGGCCTCTTCTCACCCTCCGCCCAAACCCGGCCCTCCATCTCGCTCCCACCCCCAGCCTTCGCCTTGATCGTAAACTCCAGCCACGTCCACGTCCCGCTCGTCCACCCGTACGCCGCCGTCCCGATCGCCTCCTCCTTGTCACTCGTCAGCACAATCTCCACCTGCTTTGTCGCAGGCACCACCCGCAACCTTGGCCCGCTCACCCCGTGCAGCCCCACCCCGAACCTCGGCTGCGTCCGCCGCTTCCCCGCCGTCTTGATCCGCGCCGTCACCGTCCCCGCCCCTTTCACCGACTTCCCCACCAGCATCCCCCCGTCCACAATCGGCTGCCCCGCCAGCTCCAGCACCTTATTCTCACCATCCGCCACAATCGAAAACTTCGCCTCCTGATCCGTCGACATGAAAGCCTCGGGAACTTCCCCCGCCGCCACGTCCTTGAAATCAATCACCGGAGCCGCCGCCGGTTCCTCAGCTCGAGGACTCAGGACACACACAAGGAGACAGGCAGGCAGCAGCAGTTTGCTATTCATGGCGGAGAGCATCGACGAGACGGCGCGACAGAGCAAGCCGCGCTGCACCCCAGCAGAAGACCAGCCCCCCGGCAAGCAGAGACAGCAGCAACACCGCAAGCAATCGCACCGGCAACCCGCCCGCTCCAGCCAGCTTCAGATTCGGCCAAACCGCCAGCAGCGCCGCCACCGTCCCCAGCACCACCCCAGCCACCAGCAGAAACCAGTGCTCCGCCAGCACCATCCGCCGCAACTGCCCCACCGTGAACCCAGCCGTCTGCATCACCGCAAACTCGCTCCGCCGCTCCAGAACATGCCGCGCCACCAGCACCGCCAGCCCCAGCGCCGCCAGCACCAGCGCCAGCCCGCCCAGCGTCGAGAAAATCGTCAGATACGTGTTCTGCACCGCCTGAAACTGCGCCAGCCGCTCCGCCGTCGGCACCAGCGTCAATCCCCGGCCCTCCAGCAGATCAATCGCCGCCACCCGGAACTTCTCCGCCTGCCCCGCCCCCGCATCCACCAGAAAAAACTTCGCCCCGCCCGTGTCAGGATAAAGCCTCACAAATTCCCGCTCCGCAATCACCACATTCCCCTGCAGCACACTCCCGTTCAGCAGCGCCACCAGCTGTAGCTTCACCGGACGCCCCGCACTGTCCGTCACCGTCACCATGTCTCCTAACTTTTTCCCCAGCGCAAACATCGCCGAATACTGATCCATCAGCGCCGGCACCGCCCCATCATCCGCCGCACCCAGCAATCGCGTCCACGGATCCCCGCCCCCGCGCACCGACGCCCCGCCCGCAAACGCCCCTCGCTCCGCCAGCACTCCCGGATCCACCCCCATCACCCGCGGACTCTGCGCCCGGTTCAGATTCAAACACGACGCCTCCTCACCATCCCTCACCCGGAAATTCACAAGGCTCACCCCAGCCGTCTCCTCCGCGTCAAAATCCCACACTTTCCTCCCCGCTTCCGTATTCAGATCCTCGTAAACCGGCAGCGTGCTCTCCCCCACAAACGCAAAACCTCCCGTCCCCGAATCCCGCGTCGCCGCCGTCACCCGCGCGTCCTGCCGGAACGCATGCAGCGCCGTCACCATGAACACCCCAGCAGCCAGCAGCGCCGTCAGCGCCAGACTCCGCCCGCGCCGCCTCACCGCATTCCTCACGCCTAACGCATGTACCGATCCCACTCCATTCGCTCCGCCCGCCTCCACCCGCCGCATCATCACCCCTAACAACCTCAGCCCCTCCACCAGCAGCAGCGCCCCGGCCCCGAAAAACAGCATCGGCGCAAACACCTGCGGCACCCGCCCAGAAAACGCCAGCATCACCACCGCTCCCAACCCCGCCAATCCCGGCGGCAGCCACCGCCGCGCCTTCCCACCCCGCACCTCTCCCCCGCTCAACGCCGCCGCCCCGCCGCTCAGCAGATCCCGCGGCACCGCCTTCGCAATCCGCCGCGACGCCACCCACACCACGCCAACCGCCAGCAGCAGCGTGCTCACCGCCGCCACCACCAGCGTCACCCCGCGAACCTCCGGCACAAACTGCAACCCTAACGCCGCATCCGCCCACTCGCGCTCCAGCTTGCCCAGCGTCCACCTCGCATACCCTAACCCCGCCACAGTCCCCGCCAGCACCGCCGGCACACTGATCGCCGCCGCTTCCTCCACAAACAACCGCTGCACCTGCGCCCCCGTCCAGCCCGTCGCCCGCAGCAATCCAATCTGACCCGCCCGCTGCCCCGTCCCGAACACAAACAGCAACCCCGCCAGCAGTAGCGCCGTCCCTATCAGAAACGCACTCATGCTCAGAAACAACGCCCCGAAATCCATGCTCTGCGCCACCGACCGCGCCGCCAGCGCCCGCACCTCCACCACCTGCAACCCAGCCGCCGCCGCACTCAACCGCTCCCCGATCCTCCCCCGCACCGCCGCCCCATCCGTCTCCCCAGGCACCCACAGCGACGTCACCGCGCCAAACCGGTTCTTCCACATCTTCTGCCCATCCCCCAGCCGCAGCCACAACTTCGGCGTCCCCCGGAATTCCTTCCAGTACGCATCATCCTTCTCCCGGATCCTGGCCTGCTCGATCGGTATCCCCGGCTTCCAGTCCCGGCAGTTCTCCGACTCACTGATCCCCGGAAAATCCGGCGTCCACTCGCGCCGCAACGCCGGACTCCCAACAGGAAGCACCGCGTGCACCAAAAACTCCCCCGTCGCCGCCTCCAGATTCCTCGACTGCGTCACCCGGAAATACTCCAGCGTCACCCGGTCCCCACTCTTCACCCCCAGATCCTCCGCCAGCCACGGATGAATCACCACACTCCCCTCCGGCCACTCCTCAGGCAACCCTCCCGTCCCCGGCTCCACCGCCGCCGCCATCGAATACGGCGTCAACTTCCCCTCCGCTCCACCACGAATCCCGTTCACCAGATACGTTAGCACCCCGCGCGACCCCGGTGCCGCCAAACCCACCGCAGCCACCGTCTCATCCGCCATGAAAATCCTCGACGTGCTCACCCGCACCGCCCCCGCTCCACTCACCTCACTAACCTCCAGCCCCGCATCCTCCGCCGTGATCACCCCCGCCGCCCCCACATCCGGCAACCCCGTGCACAACACCAGATTCACCCGCCCCGCCAGCTCCGCCGCTTCCTGCAGCTCCGCCAGCGGCAGATACACATTCAACGGTGCCGTCTGCCCGGCCTTCAGACTGAACGCCCCCATCGCCCCATCCGGCGCCTCACCCACCACCTTCAACCGCCGCGTCACCGTCAGATCCGATTCCCCGGACAACGGCGCATCCCGCGACAACAGGCTCGGCTTCTCGAACTTCACAATCACTTCCGCTCCCGCCGCCTTTCCACCTAACCCCAGCGCCGCCGCCAGCGACCGGTTCACCACCACCCCGCCATCCGCAGGCAACCACCCGCGCTCCACCCCGAACCCCCAGAACTCCCGCGGCACCCCGTACAGATTCACCCCAGCCGCCCGCTGCCGCCCGTCCGGTTCCGTCACCGTCGCCTGCAATAACAACACCGGCACCGCCGTCCCCGCCGTCCGCAATCTCCCCGCCAGTCCCTCCCCGAAAAACCCATCCTGCGACAGCACCACACTCTCCGTCCCTCCCAACCGCAACTCCGCCTGCCGCGCCAGCGTCGCCCGCACCGAATCCCCAGTCACCAATGACCCGCTGATCACCGCCGCCGTCAACGCCACCCCCAGAAACAACCCGGCATGCCACCGCCAGTAATACACAAGGCTGCGCATCAGTAATCGAAATCGGGTCAGCATCCCCAGACCATTCCCACACCTCCCCATCCCTCAACCGCAACCCCACTCCCTCCACCAACCCGCCCTTCCCCATTGACGCACCCCGTAGCAAGCATTCCCCACTCCAACGCTCCCCCCTTTGCACCGCCTCCTCGCCAGCACCCTCGTCCTCCTCTCCCTCCCATGGGTCCACTCATGGGCCCGCCGCATGGAATCTCTCGTCCTCCAGCAAGGCCGACCCCTCTCCCCGCTCGAATCCTCAGCCGCCGCCCTCTCCGGCGTCCAGCACCCGGAACGCATCCGC
>CANHUG010000307.1 GCA_947462995.1 Verrucomicrobiales bacterium
ATCCCTGCACTCACGTTCATGCACAAAACCACCCACAACAGCCAGAATTGCGGGGTCCGCCACGCCCGGTCCACCGAAACACTCGCCGTCGTCACCAGCTTCGACTCCGTTTCCTTCGGCACCCAACCCTCAGGCTTCCACCCCGCCGCCGGCACCCGCACCATCAACGCCCCGAACAGCATGAACCCACTGTAAATCGCAGCCATCACCATCAGCGCCGTCTGCGCCCCCGTATCCGCTCCCTCCCCAAACCGCCTCATCAGCTCCAGCGCCAGCGGCGCACCCACCAGCGCCCCGCCCCCGAATCCCATGATCGCCATCCCCGTCGCCATCCCCGGCCGGTCCGGAAACCACTTCACCAACGTACTCACCGGCGCAATATACCCCAGTCCCAGCCCGATTCCCCCCAGAACTCCATAGCCCCCCAGCAGCAACGGCAGCGACTGATACCGCACCGCCAACGCCGCCAGCAGCAACCCGCCGCAAAAACACAACCACGACGCCAGCATGGTCTTCCGCGGCCCGCTCCGCTCCACCCACTTCCCGAACACCGCCGCACTCAACCCCAGCATCACCAGCGCAATCGAATACGCCACCTGCACCTGCGGCACCGTCACCCCCAACTCCGACGCCAGCGGCTTATTGAACACACTGAACGCATACACCTGCCCGATGCACATGTGCACCGCAATCGCCGCCGGTGGCACCAGCCAGCGGTTGAATCCCGCCCGCGCCTCAGTCGCCGCACGCCCTAACCATCTGTCTGCTGAAAATCCCATACGTCCCCCCATGTTGCGCACCACCACCCCGCATGTCAGCAAAAAAACGCCCGCTTCCCGCCAGCAATCAGGCAGCACCTCCACCCAGACCCCACCCTCACTCCGGCATTCCCTCCAGATCCGCCGGCAGCACCATGTTGTCCTTCGCCATCTCGGCTTCCATCAATCCCCTCAACTCCGCCACCTTCTCCGGATGCTCCCCCGACACCTCGCGCTTCTCTAACGGATCCTCCCCGATCCGGAACAACTGCACCTTCCCTTTGTTCCCCGCAATCAGCTTCCATTCCCCCCGCCGCAGCGACCTCTCCCCCTTCTTCGCAATGTAAATACTCCGCTCCGCCACCGGCTCGCCAGACTTCAACCCATCCCAATGATTCACCCCATCCCACCGCGGATCCCCCTCCGGCTTCCGGTGAATCATCGCCGCCATCGTCGGCAGCCAGTCCACCGCATGCATCGGCACCGTGTACTTCCCTGGCCGCAGCACCATCGGCCAATTCACAAACGCACACACCCGCGTCCCGCCCTCGTACAATGTCCCCTTCTGCCCCCGCAGCGGATCATTCTCACTGTTCAGCGGCGAATCCCCCACCTTCCCCGCATACGCATTCTTCAGCGATTCAATCCCTCCATTGTCACTCGTGAAAATCACCAGCGTGTTGTCCCGCTGCTTCGTCTCCTCCAGCGCCGCCACCATCGCCCCCACCTTCGCATCCAACTGCGAAACCATCGCCGCCATCCGCAGTCGCGACTCATGCCGAACCGGGTCGTCATCAAACTTCACGCCCGCATACCGCTCCTTGTACTCCGCCGGCGCATCCACCGGCGTGTGCACCGCGTGAAATGCCACATACAGAAACCACTGCGGCTCCTTCGCCCGGATCACCCGCAACGCCTCCGCCGCCACCAACTCGGTCGCATTCCCCTCTTCCTGAAACAGCTTCCCGTCCCGATGCCACGTGTCTTTGTACACCGACCCCTCACGGTAAAAATGCGTCCAAGGATCCGCCGCCCCCGTCAGGGTGCCATAACTCGTGTCGAATCCATACGCATTCGGCACCCACTCCGGCCGCGCCCCCAGATGCCACTTCCCGCACTGGTGCGTCCGGTACCCATGCGCCTTCAGAAACGACGCCATCGTCAGGGTCCCTAACGGCATCGCCCGCAGATTGCTCGGTGCCAATGCCTGCGGCCCGAACCTCCCCGGATACCGCCCGCTCATCAGCGCCGTCCGCGTCGGTGTGCACACCGGCTGCACATAATGCTGATCCAGTTCCAACCCGCCCTTCACCAACCCGTCCATCACCGGGGTCTTCCCAAACCCGCCATGCCAACCCACATCACCCCACCCCAGATCATCCGCCACAATCAGCAGAATATTCGGCGGGCGCGACTCGCCGCGAGCCCCCACCACTCCGCAGAACAACAACAATAACAGATAACAGCGTGATTTCATAAAAACCTCAGGGCTCCACCCCCGCAGAAAACACCATGCTGACTCCCAGCCGGAATGTCTCGCCCTTTTTCACCGCCACCACACTTCGCTCACCTCGCTTCATCGCCGCCCGCCCGAACGGATTCGCCACCATCAATCCATAGTCCCGGTTGTGCCACCACGACGCCCTGAAATTGTCAGGATCCGGCACCACCCTCACCCCCGCCCGCACGCCATTCACCACCCCGGAATACTCGCACCATTCCGCCTCCTGACCCCACGTCTCCGCCGCCGACTCCTTCCCGCCACTGCTCCGGATCACCCCGCCGCTCCGTTCCGCCAAGCCACTCGCCACCCGCACCCCGAACCCCATCTCCTCCTGATCCCCAAACTGAAACCCGTCCATCAGCGGCGTCACCTCCGCCTTCCACTCCAACCGCATCTCCCCACCATCATCCCTTACCACAATCCGGTTCACCATCCGCGCAAACTCGCTCCCGTCCGCCTTCAGCATCGTCGACTCCGTCGCAAATCGCACCGATCCCTCCACCACCGCCGGCCCCTCCACAAACCGATCATGCCGGATCACCGCCCGATTCCGCCAGTAATCCTCCCCGGACACATCCCCGAATCCTAGCCACACGCCCGGATGCATGTCCCCATGATCCACCGGCTCGCGTCCCTCCACCGGCGGAAACCCACGCGTCACCGCAATCCCCCCAGCCACCCGCAGATTCGCAAAAAACGGCCGCTTCACCACCGCATGCGCAAAATGATACTCGCCCGCCACCGTCTCACCTCTCATCACCTCAACCCGCCCCTCACCCATCCGGAACGTCAGCGCTCCCGCCGCCTTCGCCTCCCCTCCGCCAGTCTCCCGCTGCGTCAGCAGCCACGCCGCAATATCCGCCACTTCCTTCACGCCTAACAACCCACCCTGCGGCGGCATCGGCGAAACCTTCAGGGTCTCGTGCTTCGTGATCTCCCCCTCCGGAATCTCCACCGTCTTCCCTCCCGCCACCCCCAGCCGCAACACTTTCCCAGTGGACAGCAGCATCCCAAAATGCGTCTGCCCGCCCGCCTCCACCACGTGCGCCGCATAACCCTCCGTAATCACCGCGTTAGGATCCAGCATCGACCGCACCACGCCCTTCGCATCCATCCGGCTGCCCAATCCGCTCAAGTCCGGCCCGAAATTGATCCCGCGCCCCGCCACCCGGTGACACGCCGCACAGCCCGCCCCATGGAAAAACAGCGCGCCCCCCCGCCGCACATCCGCACCACCCATCGCCGCCAGCGCCTTCTCCTCCGTCGTCGCCACCACCGGCATCTCCAGCGCCGCCGGCCGGATCACCACAAAGTAATTCGCCTTCGGCCCCCGCGCCCGCCCAGCCAGATTCCCCCCCAGCGTCACTTTCCCAGCCGGAAACTCGCGCGACCACAGCCGGAACTTGGTGTCCCCATTCCCTACCCTCAAATCCGTGTCCGCAAACTCCCGCATCCACGCAGGGCGCTCCCGGATCCGCTCGTCATACCCCACCATCACCGTCGCCGCCACCGGCAGCTCAAATGTCAGGAACTCCTCCCCGCCCGACGCATCATCCTCATTCGCCAGTCGCAGCAGGCAACTTCCGTCGATCAATGCCGGCACGTCCCCGAACCGATAAGGCCGGTCCCTATAACAAAGCGCCCCCCTCCTTAATACGCCCACGGCAACCCCGCGCCCGCTCTCAACCTTCATCTCATCCACCAGCGGATAAACATCCGCCGTCTCCTCCACCGCTTCCGTCCTCTCCGCCCGACCCCGCTTCCCCATCCCCAGTTGCGCCACCACCCTCACATTCTCATCCGCATCACCCGCCAGCCGCGCCAGCATCGCCCCATCCGCCTCGCCAAGATCCAGCAACCCCAGCAGCCCAGCACACCGGACGCCGCCCCGCTCATCCCCCAGCATCCTCTTCAACACCGCCGCACCCCCGAGATCCCGCAAACACCGCCACGTCGCAAAATACGTCAGTCGATCCCTCTCCCCCGACGCATGCTCCACCAGCAGCGGCACGGCCGCCGCCAACCCAGCCTCCCGCACCGCCAGCACCGCCGCCAGCCGCAGTCTCGGCTCTTCCTCCCGCAACGCCCGCGGCAACACCCTCATCAGCTCCGCCGCCTTCAGAAATCCTAGCACTCTCAAGCTCTGCAGTCTCTCCCGCATCGCCGCTCCCTCCTTCTGATACCGCACCGCAAATTCCCCCACCCCCACCCCCGCCCGCGCCATCCCCCACATCACCCACATCGACGCCGCCGCCGACAACTTCCCCCCATCCAGCGCCTCACGCATCTCTCCCGCCACCGCCGCTCCCCGCCTCACCAGTTCATCCTGCGCCGCCACCCGACGCACCGGCAGCACGCCATCAAACTCCTCTATCAACTCGCCCGTCGTCATCTCCCCCATCGGCTTCTTCGACAACGGCCGCATCGCCGCCGCCCCTCGCGGCATCACCCGGAACACTCGCCCCTCATTGCTCATCTTCCCCGCCTCGTCCCACTCCACCCCGTACCCGCTGCCCCATCCTGTCACATACAGCCCGCCATCCGGCCCCACCGCCATGTCCACCGGACGGTATAACGCTTCCCCGCCCCTCACAAAATCCCCCCACCGCCCGCCCTCAGGCACCATCAGCGATCCATCCCACGACGGCCTGAACACC
>CANHUG010000308.1 GCA_947462995.1 Verrucomicrobiales bacterium
CAGCTCCGATGTCATCGTTTCATGTCATTAGTTAAGGCCCATGCCGGGCACACTGGCACGGGCGTCCCGCCTGTGACCCCAATGCCAGCGTCCCTCCCTCCCACGCCGACAGCCACCGCCCCAACCCGACCCGGCCTTGTCTCCGCCGGCGCGAAACACCCTCCTGACACCTCAAACCCACAACGCCCCCATCAGCGCACGCACCGCCACCACCCCCAGCGCCAGCCCGAATCCCCCGTTCCACACGCGCTCCGACCCCAGATATGCCCGCTGCACCGCCGGCCGCTGCAGCAGCCAAACAAACAGGCTCCAGAACACCAGCGCCTGCCCCACCACAATCAGCCAGAACCCCACCTTCCTCACCACACTCGGCTCCGGCCCCAGCATCGCCGCCAGCACACTCGCCAGAAAAATCACCGCCTTCGGATTCAACAGGTTCGTCACCAGTCCCTGCACAAACGCTCCCCTCGGCGTCAGCACCTCCGCCCGTCCCTCCACCTCGGCCCCGCTCCCTCCCGACACCGCACTCCGCAACAGCTTCCACGCCAGCCATCCCAGATACAATCCGCCGCACAACCCTAACACCCTACCAGCCACCGGCGACCGCACCAGCAGCACCGACAAGCCCCCCAGCGCCACACTCGTGTGCACCATCAGCCCCACCGCAATCCCCAGCACCGTGCACCACGCCGTCCGCAGCGGCAGACTCAACGCATTCTTCATCAGCAACAGCATGTCCGGCCCGGGCGAAAACTGCCCCAGCAGCATCACAATACTGAACCACACATAATCCATAACATCTCTTTCACCGACCCAGTGTGGTCCACCGACCAGATGGCATCTTATGAACGAGGGATTTTTTCCAAGTCCAAGGCGCGAGGAGGGCGCGAATCAGGATTCGCAACCGGCGAGCAACACCGGAATCGGGAAAAAGACCCGTTCCCTGCAAATGCCTCCCGCAAAGCGGCCAAATCTCAATGCTTTCCCACATAATCAGAAGATGCCAGCTGCGAGGCGGGCTGCACCAGTTCCCGCGCCAGCGCCAGCGCCCCCAGAATCCCGGACCTCGTCCCCAATCCCGGAGCCACCACACAATCCTCCAGCCCTCCGCTGTACAACGGATGCTGCAGATACCCGCCTAGCCGCTCCCGAACCCCCGCCCGAACCCGCTCCAGCAACCCCGGCACGCCCATCACCCCACCCCCGAGTATCACCCGCTGCGGACTCAGCGTGCACAGAAATCCCGTACACGCCTCCGCCAGATAGTGCGCCTCCAACTCCCACGCCTCATGCCCCGGCGGCAACTCCCCGGCCGGCCTCCCCCACCGCGCCCCGATCGCCGGCCCGCTCGCCATCCCCTCCAGACAATCCCTATGCCACGGACACACCCCCGCAAACTCGTCACCCGCCGCCCGCGCCGTCCTCACATGTCCCATCTCAGGATGCAGCACCCCATGCAGCGGCTTCCCTCCCATCACCACCCCGCCACCAATCCCCGTCCCCACCGTCAGATACAACACCACCTCGCACCCCACCCCAGCTCCCCACAGCCACTCCCCCAGCGCCGCCGCATTCACATCCGTGTCAAATGCCACCGGCAAACCCAACCCTCGCCCCACATACCCAGCCACATCCGTATCCCGCCACCCAGCCTTCGGCGTCGTCGTGATCCAACCCCAGTCCGCCGCTCCCTCATGCACCCCGGCCGGCCCGAAGGTCCCCACCCCGATCCCCGCCAGCTCCCCATGCCGTCCCTGCACCTCCCGGAACCACGCCACACTCGCCCCTAACGTCTCCTCCGGCGTCGTCGTCGGCAGCGTCCGCTCCTCCAGCAACTCCCCAGGCCCGCGCCCGCACGCCAGCACAAACTTCGTCCCACCAGCCTCGATCGCTCCGTAAATCGCCGACATCTCAGCCACTCAGTTGGATTTCAATCCAAGGCTCGCGTAGATCTCCCGCGTCGCACTCGACTGGTTCAAGGTGTAAAAATGCAGCCCCGCCACCCCGCGGTGCAACAGATCCGCACACTGCTCCGCCGCATAGTGCAACCCCACCCGCCTCACCGCCTCCGCATCGTCTCCCGCCCGCGCCAGCGCCTTCAGCAACCGCGCCGGAAATACCGAACCCCCGGACAACTCCGCCATCCGCCTCATCCCCTGCGTCGTCGTCACCGGCATGATCCCCGCAATGATCGGCACCCGGATCCCCGCCAGCTCACACCGCTCCCGGAAATCATAAAAATGATGGTTATCGAAAAACAACTGCGTGCAGATGTAATCCGCTCCCGCATCCACTTTCGCCTTCAGATAGTCCATCTCCACCAGCCGGTTCGGCGTCAGCGGATGCCCCTCAGGGAATCCCGCCACCCCGATCCCGAACCCCCGCCGGTCCGGATGATACCCGCGCTCGTTGAACCGCCGGATGTGCGCCACCAGTTCCGCCGCATAACGAAACGCATCGCGCGACCAGTCATGATCCCCGCGCCCCTTCGGCGGATCCCCACGCAACGCCAGGATGTTCCCCACCCCCTCCTCCGCATACCGCTCCAGAATCGCCGTGATGTCCTCCTCCCCATGACACACACACGTCAGATGCGGCACCGGATCCAGCGTCGTCTCCTTCTTCAGCCGCACCACCAGATCATGCGTCACCTCCCGCGTCGACCCACCCGCCCCGTACGTCACACTCACAAAATCCGGCCGGTACGCCTCCAGCTGCCGGATCGTCTCAAACAGCGTCTGCCCCCCCTCCACCGTCTTCGGCGGGAAAAACTCAAACGAAAACGTCGTCGGCCGCTTAGCAAAAATATCTAGAATATGCATGTGTTAAACTCAGCCCGTCAGGCCGATTTCCGGATGAACTTCTGCCAGATCAGCCACAGCACATATACCCCAGCCACCAGCAGCAGATCAAACCCGTAACGAGCCACACTGCGCTGCCATCCAGTCGCCGCCGGAGCCGCCGCCGCCGCTCCTCCCGCCGCACCCGCCGCCTTCTCCAACTGCCCCCGCAGCCACTCAGTCTCCTCAACCGTCAGCGCCGCCGTCGGAATCCGCCCCCCCAGTGCCATCGCATCCTCGCCATGCCCCGTCGCCGCAAATACCGCACAAATCACCGCCAGCTGTGACGCCTCCAGCTTGCTCTCATCAAGCGCCGGCTTCCGCATCTGCAACTCCCGCAACGCCTGCTCCCCCTTCCCTTCCATCACCAACCCCAACGCATACGCAATCCGCGGCGCCGGCTGCAGCGGGGCCTCATTGAGCCGCTGCTCCAAAACCGCCACCGGCTCCGGCATCCCCAGCATTATCCGAGATTGCGCATGCTTCGCCAAAACCTCGGGATTCTTCCCCAGTACCGGCGAAGCCACCGCCAACTCATATAAATAGTGCACCGTCTTCCCGTCCCTCCCCCGGCGCACCACTGGCGCCACCGCCTTCAGCACCGCCTCCGCCGCCCCAGGCTCAGCCAACGCCTTCACCAGCTCAGCCTCGAAAACCTCCGGAACCCTCAGCGATGCCAGTAGCGCCATCAGCTCCGCCAGCTCTCCAGGCTTCACCTTCGCGTCCGCACACGCCTCCCCGCACAACACCCGTCCCTCCTCCGCCTTCCCCGTCCCCATCATCGCACGCCCCCTCAACAGCTTCTGCACCGCCTCCGGCACCGGCAACTTCGGCATCGCCAGCACCTCCAGCATCGCTTGCCAGTCGTCAGTCGCCATCCGCGGCCCAGTCCACGCCCCGAACTTCCCCTGGTCCAGCAGCGCTTCCTCTCGACTCAACAAAGGCAGCGCCAGCTTGAATTCCCCAATCTCCGCCAGCCACCGCACCGCATCCTCCCGGTCCTCAACCGCCCCTCCTGCCACTCGCTTCGCCGTCTTCCCCGCAATCTCCTCCTTCGCATCAGGCCGCAAGTGCAACTCAATCCGATCCCCCGCCAGCAGCATCAGCGGCGTCACCCCCGGATGCCCACGCAATCGCTCCAACCATCCCGCTGCCTCCGCTCCAGGCACCAGTCGCCTCATCAACCCCACCGTCAGCGCCTCCGCTCCAGCCTTGCCTCGGTCCTTGCTCAGCTCCTTCAGCAATCCCAGCACTTCCTTCAATGTCTCCGCACTCAGCGGCCGATTCATCAGAAAATCCGCCAGCGCCCGCTTCCCCTCCTTCGTGCTGTCCACCGCCACCGCCGCCCGCAACGCCGCTTCCGCTCCAGCCGCATCCGCCTTCGCCACCAGTTCCTGCGCCTTCTTCAAATGCCCAGCCACCTCCGCCGACACCGGCCCCGGCCCCGGCGCAGTCCCCTGCGCCAATACCCCAACCACCAACTCCGCAGCCACCGTCGCGGCCACCGCCAGAATCCGTGCGTGCTTTCCTGATTTCATAACCCCCGTCTTCGCACCTCTCCCCCTCAAGGCGCAACAGTGAACGAATCAACTATTTCCTCCCCTCAATCCTTCACCATCCTCCCATACCGCATCCTCATATACACCTTCCACGCCAGAAATAACCCCAGCACAATCGCCCCGTCCACCCCCACTCGCCTCGCCGTCTCCTTCCACTTCGGCTCAGCCTCAGGCTCCAGCCTCTGCATCCGGTATCGCGCCTTGATATCCCCATCCAGATACCCCCTCAGCCACTCCGCCTCCAGCTCCGTCAGCATCTGCATCGGCATCCGTGCCACCATCCCCAGCGCCTCATCCCTCCGGAAATTCGCCGCCAGCACCGCCGCCACCACCGCCTGCTGCGAAACCCCTAGCGACGTCACATCAAGATCCGGCTTCCGCTCCTCAAGCTCACTCAGCGCACGCACCCGATCCCCAAGATTCAACATCGCCAGCGCCAGCGTCACCCGCGGCAGCGGATCATCCACATGACGCTCCATCCGCGTCGCCAGCTCCACAATGTCCTCCTCCATCCCAAGCA
>CANHUG010000309.1 GCA_947462995.1 Verrucomicrobiales bacterium
GGCGGCGCAGTGTGCGGGCCAGAGGAGATTGAGGGCGGCCTTGTGCCATGGGGACCAGAGGCCGGGTGCTGGCAGGAGGCGGGAGGACATGTCAGGGAGGGGAGGGAGGCGGGAGCGGGTGGTGAGCGAAGACGTATTCAGCGACGGGGTTGCCGCCGATGAGGTGTTCTGTGAGGATGCGTTCGAGGACGGCTGGGGAGCAGCTATGGTACCATGTGCCGTCCGGGTAGACGACGGCGATGGGGCCGCGGGCGCAGATGCGGAGACAGTTGGCCTTGGTGCGGAAGACGGAGGGTGCTGGGCCGCCTGTGAGGCCGAGTTCAGTGAGGCGGCGTTTGAGGAAGTCCCATGAGGCGAGACTGGCGTCGCGGGAGCAGCATTTGGCTTCCGACTGGTCGGCGCAGAGGAAGATGTGTCGTCTGCAGGACGGGAGGCCGAGGGATGCGGCGATGGAGGCTGGGTCCTGCATGGCGGCGTGGGTGCGTGTTATTTGCGCTTCATGTTGCTGAAGATGACCTCTTTTTCGATGCGTTCGCCGCCGGGCATGAGTTTGGCCTGACCGTCGCCGTGGAAGTCCGAGCGTTCGACGGCCCATGGCTGGCCTGGGTAGCGATAGGGTTCGTATTCGCCGGCGGGGATCTGGTCGGGGATGTAGCTGGGGTCTTTGAGGCCTGCGGTGACGCCCATTTGTTCCTGGGCCTCGCCTTTTTTCTCCTTTTTCTTCATGCGGAGTTCTGCGGGGCAGAACCATGAATTGACGTCCATGCCGTAGGGTTTCATGGTTTGCATCCACCAGTCCCAGAGTTGGTCTTCGGAGACTTCGACATTGTCGTCATCGGTGCCGGGTTCCTGGGGCCACTCGTGTTTGTCCGCGATGTAGTTATTGAGGGCGGTGCCGAGGTTTCTGAGCCGCTGCATGCAGGCGAGGGAATCGGCGCGGGTGATCCATTTGGAGTAGCTGGCCCATGCCACGAGTGTGAGGAGCATCACCAGAACCATTACCATCATGATCTCGATGAGAGTGAGGGCGCGGCGGTAACGGGATGCGGATGGCTTTGGGGTCATGCGGGCAGGCTGGCTTGGAGAGGGAGGGGGAATATATGCTGCCGGGGGATCCGGTAAAGGAGCATTAGAGGCGGGAGGGACCTTGTGGAAAAGGAAAGCCGCCGCCGGGGAGGACCCGGCGGCGGCTGAGAGGGGTTTGGCGGGTGTACGGTTACTTGCCGTAGACTTCAGCTTCGATGTACTGGTTCATGTCATCGATGTTGCGGCCATTGGACCAGAAGCGGACGTAGCGGCCTTTGACGCCTTTGACTGGCATGGCGCGGCCGTTGTTGGTTTCGACCCATGACTGGTCCTGACCGACGCCGAATTCGGCGGAATTGTCGAAGTCGTTGTTGTAGACGATGGTGGCGTTTTTCATTTCTGGGTCATCGGAGACCTGGACGACGACGTCCTTGTAGATGACGGCCTGTTTGTGGAAGTGCCAGAGCCAGACGAGCCAGATTTCCTTGGATTCGCCGAGATCGATCTGGACCCAGTGTTTGCCGGGCATGAGGTCAGCGAAGAAGCCGTCGTCGCCTTCCTTGTCGCCATCGGTGATGAGCTTGAGGGATTCGGCGTCTCCGGAGGGGAGAGGGGCTGGGTCGCTGGAGGTGACTGGTTTTCCTTTGGAGAGGAGGACGACGCCTTCCGGGGTCTGGACTTCGAGGGTTGGTTTGCCGCTCTTGTCGAGGTTTGGGGGAGGGTTGCTGTCCGGGAGAGGGGTACCGGCGAAGAGGGGTTTAGGCATCACCGGTTTGATGGTGATGGCTGCGCCGGTCGGGGCTGGGGCGGGAGCTGGAGCCGGGGTGGCTTCCGGGGCTGGGGTTGGCGCTGGCGCGGGGGCCGGGGTTGGTTCCGGGGTAGGCGTGGGCGCTGGGGTAGGAGTGGGTGTGGGCGCGGGAGTTGGTTCCGGGGCCTTGGGGGTTTCGGCGGGTTTGGGCGTTGGTGCCGTGGCAACTGCCGGTGTGGCTGGAGCTGGGGTAGCGCCGTAGATTGAGGAAGAAGCGGCTGCGCCGCCGGAGGAGGCGGAGGAGAGCGGGGCGAGGCCCGGGGCGGGTTTGTCGCAGGCGGCGAGGGAGGCGAGAGCGACCGCGGTGAGGGCGGTGGCTGCGCGGGAAAGCGTCGATTTTTTCATTGGTGGGAAGCGTGGTGGAAGCGGCCTTGGGTCAGGCGACCGTGAAATCCTCGGGTTTGAAGTCGATGCGTTTGGCTTGGGCGACGGCGTCATTGATGGCGAGGACGGCGCGGCAGCATTTGTAGGCTTCTTCGACTGGGCAGGCGAGGTCGGTTTGAGGGCCGGCGGCGCGGACCACGTTGAAGAAGTTTTCGAGGTGGTGCTGGTGCGGTGGTTTTTCGTCGAGTTCCTTGGGGAGGGCCGGGAGCTCGTAGGGATCGGCTGGGATGGAGACGCGGACGTCCTGAACGCCTTCTTTTTCGAGCCACGGGTCCGGGCGGTTCCAGAGTTTGGGGCGTTCCCAGAATTTGTTGTAGACGGTGGCTGGTGGTTTGCGGAGGAAGCCTTGTTTGGCGAGGGTTTCCCATGCACCGACCTTGTCTTCGGTGGTGTCTTTTTCGCGGTAGACCTGATTGTAGACTGGTTGTTCCGAGATGACGATGGTGCCTTCGACGCCCATGATCTTCTCGTAATAATTCTGGGAGCCGTTGGTGGTGAGGACCTGATAGACGACGCGGACGAGGCCGAATTCGGGGGTATCGTAGTCGTAGATGAGGACGGCGTTATCGAGGTGTTCGTAGCTGAACTTGGTGCCGTCCGGGAGGTCGCGGTTTTTGTAGTAGTCGAGGCCGCCGGCGGCGGTGAGGGACTTGGGGGTGGTGCCGAGGATCCAGTTGAAGATATCGATCTGGTGGGCGCCGAGGTCGGAGATGGGGCCGCCGCCGTATTTTTTGAACCAGCGCCAGTTGGCGAATTCAAAGAGATTGGCGTAGCCGGCCTTTTTGAATTTTTCGACTTCTGCGGCACCGACCTTGGGGAGGAGCGGGTTTTTGACGGAGCGGTTCCACTGACCGTAGAGGTGGGTGACCTGGCCGAGGAGGCGTTTTTCGCGGAGCAGTTGGTCGCGCATGAAGCGGTAGCGCGGGTTGCTGCGGCGCTGGTGGCCGATCTGGAGGAGCTTGCCGGTCTGGCGTTGAGCTTTGACCATGTCGGCGGCTGCCTCGATGGAATTGGACATCATTTTCTCGCAGTAGACGTGTTTGCCTGCTTCGAGGGCCTGACGGGAGTAGGGGGCGTGGAGCCAGTCTGGTGTGGCGATGAGGACGGCGTCGACTTCCTTGACCTTGGCGAGCATTTCGGACATTTCTGCGAAGTCCTGAGTGCCGACTTTACCAGCGGGGTCGATGGAGCGTTTGGCGGAGATGCGTTTCTGGTCCCAGAGGTCGCAGACGGCGGCGAAGCGGACGCCGGGGATGCGGACGGTGGAGGCGGTGAGGGCGGCCATGCCCTGCTGGCCGCAGCCGACGAGGGCGATATTGATGGCGGCGGAGTCTTCCTTGCCTGCGGCGCGAGCGGCGATGCGGCTGTAGCTGAGGGCGGAAGCCGTGATGGTGGAATTCCGGAGGAACTTGCGGCGTGTGAGGTCGCTTTGGAGGCGGCTGGTCGCTGGCGTGGCGTTCGTGTTCATGGGCACAGGTGCGGGCGCTGGGTGGATTGACGGGTGTGGCAATGACCCGACGCGGCGCGCGGAGCCGCGGACGGAGAGGATGGGATCAGAAACGGGTGAGGGCGAAGCGGTTGTACTTCACGAGGGCGAGAGCGATGGCGTAGTACATCGTGTACTGTACGAGCATGCTGACGGTTGGGTTGTCTGGGAGAGTCATCTGGCCGAGGGCGAGGGAGAGCCAGATGAAGCCGCCTGCGAAGAGAGCGAGGCGGTTGAGGAAGCCGATGACGATGCAGAGGCCGACGCCGATCATGGCGTACGGGAGGCCTTCAGCGAAGAGGAAGAACATCCATGAGAGGGCATTGGAGCCTTTCAGGGTGAAGACGGCTGGGTTGTTGAAGCCGCCGAATTCGTAGACGGGTTTGGCGACGGACATCCAGCGGCCGGACTTGGTGACTTCCTTGGTGACTGGGTCTTTTTCGTCGTGCCAGTAGGCGGTGGAGTAGGTGTAGGGCGGGGCAGGGCTCTTGAATTTTTCGGCGCCTGCGAGGACGAGCATGAGACCGAGGGTGACCCGGATGAGGAGGTAGGCGAACGCACCGCCGGAGCAGCAGGAGCCGGTGACGGCTGGGGCGGGCGAGGAGGGCGGATTAGCTGGAGAGGAGGGCTGAGCCATGACGGGCGGGGAAATCGGGTTTGGATGCGGTCAGGGAAAAAGGCAGACGGGCACAGTGGGGACCGTTTTTCAGAATTCCAGAGGAAAGATGAGATGAGGGGGTGTGGTCAGCGGCGCTGGAGTCTGAGGAACATGAATAGGCCGAGGCCGCCGAAGGCGACGTTGGGGAGCCAGACCCAGAGGTAGGGGAGTCGGGCGGCGTTGTCTTTCCAGAGTTCGCCGAGCATGATGAGGGTGAAGTAGGAGATGCCGACGACGAGACTGAGGACGAAGCCGGAGGAGGTTTCGCGGCGCTGGGCGGTGATGCCGAAGGGGATGCCGACGAGGGCGAGGACGAGACAGGCGAGGGAGAAGCTGAGGCGTTTGTGGAATTCGGTGAGGATTTCCGTGGCTGAGGGGAGGGCGTGGCCGTGGAAGGAGGCTTCGAGGGCGGGGCGGTTGCGGATACCGGACCAGAGTTCGGACATTTTGAGGCCGTCGACGCGGATGCGTTCCGAGCGTTCGAGGAGACGGCTGAGGGGGACGGAGACTGGGGAGCTGCGGGATTCGAATTCGGCGACGTCGGGGA
>CANHUG010000310.1 GCA_947462995.1 Verrucomicrobiales bacterium
CTGTTCGACAGCGGCCTGATCTCATTCAGCGATGACGGCGAAATGCTCATTTCCAATAAGCTTGAGCCTGACGAGCGCGCCGTCCTCGGCATTGCAAACCTGGGGCTGCGACGTCGGCCCGCGCCTGAAATGATCCCCTATCTGCGCGTGCACAGGGAGACCCATGGATTCAACCCGCTCGCCGCTGAAGGCTCCGCTGCGTCCGCTGCTGAACAACCCTGAGCGAAGTTGCCAGTGCAATGCGGAGGCGTGCAGCGGCTGCCGCGAGCGACCGCTTGATGCCAGATTCCGTCGTCACGTCGTCCATGTAGTCGAGGCGGCTCACGAGTGTGACTGCTGGGCGGTCGCCCGTCTTCACCTTCGCCGTGCCCGGTGCCTGACGGTGCCGCATCGCCCACTTCGCCGCACCGCGCACCCTGCCCCCGATAGCCTTCGCGGCGTTGATCCAGACGCCCTTGGCAAAGCCCACCCGCCGCTGCACCCGGGCAATGTAGGCTTCGAGCGACTTCCGGCTCGTGACCACCTGAGCCGGGCGGGTCCGCTTCACCTTCCCTCCCTTCCGGCTGCCACTGTGCTGTGCAGGATCCAGCCGCCCGACCGGAACCCCGGCCCATGGCGAACCGGAAGCGGCCAGCGCCTTCCGAGCCCGCGCAAACCTCCTGTTCTGAACGTGCGCCCAGAACCTGTCAGCGGCTTCCGGATCCGCCTTGCCGGTTTCGGTGAATGCTTCCTCGGGTGTGGCGAACACCTTCCCGATGTCCTTTGCCACAGCCCCTTCCCCGACCTTGCGGGCGGCTTCCGAGAACCCGAACGGCCTGGTGGTGCGGGCCAGTTCGACGGCCAGCGCACGCGCTTCCTGCTTCACGAGCGACGCCATGGTCCTGCCGATGCGCTGCGGGAACCTTGCCAGCAGGCGGATGACCTCCGCATCGCCATTGAGCCTCGCCTTGAACCTCATTCGTCCGTGGAGGTGAGTACGAGGGTGAGGAGCGGCGAGCAGGGATGCCCGCCCACCTTCGCAATCCGGTAGGATTCACCGCCGACCTCGATGCGCTGCCCGAATGCTGGCACCGGCCCAGTGAACGCCGCTCTGGGGACGCGGATACTGAGGTCCGGGGATTCGACGTAGCCACCGATGGCGATTTCGCTGCCCGTGCTGATGCGGCTGGCAAGCACGATGAGATCCGTGTTCTGCCAGCTGGCCGGGACGCCGTGCTCGCTCAGCAGTTCCTCGAGGTCCCGCAGCATGTCCGATTCCAGACTCATGCCCGGGGCGTCCTGTCAAAATGAGAAGCCCCCTCCCGGATGTACCGGAAGGGGGCTAGGCCGTCACCGGGCACTCCTGCCACCGCTGTCAGGAATACTCACCGGCAACGAGATTGATGCGGCACGCCGCGGTGCCGTCGAGTTCGACCAGTCCCGGGCCGTCGTTGACCACGAACACGGTGGGCGCATTCACGTCCTTCGTGGCCGCCCCCACCGGGATCTGGGCGGATGAGACCATGAGGTGGACCGTGTCTCCGGGAGCCAGCGCCATGCCGAGGTTCGCCGTGAGCGTGATTGTGCCCGCCACCGCGTTGACCGATGCCACCACACCGCGCACGCCATTCCCCGTGGCCAGGGAGAAGAGAACCAGCACATCGGCCACCGGCATGGTGAACTGCTTGGACACCGAGGTCTCAGCATCGTTCCAGTTCATAATCGTCTTGCCCTCGAGGAGAAGCGCCTTGGCACGCGCCTGAATGGCGAGCACCTCGCCGATGGTGAATCCTGTGATAAAGAGTCCTCTGGTCAGCCGCGGGCCGCTGGTGTCAACACACGAGAAATGAGACGGCTCCGCTCTGACTGTTGCTCCATCGGTTCTGCTGGCCACGCCCAGCGTTCCGCCGGGTTGCGATCTGTTCAAACCGCGCTACCTACAAGCCTATGGCGTTTAAAGCAAAGCAAGTGTATCGCGACATCATTACCCGGATCGAAGCTCTCCCTGACCCGCTGGAGCGCCTCGATCAGATCGGCGAGTGCTATGCCCGCGGAGAATGCGTCCTCGATGCAATGAGCGCATCTGATGTGGCAGAGCTGCTCGAGATCGATGCTGAGGGACTCGACGAACCCGAATGGGATTTTTCCACCGAAGTGAATGCCCTTCCAGACAGAGCATCGCTGGAAGAGGAAATGGCAGTTGATGTGGTCAGCTTAATTGCTGAATCGGAGGACATCGAGGCGTCGCGATTGGAGCAGCTTGAGGCGCTTGCGGAAGACATCATGGAAACCTCGTCGTCCACCGGTTCTGTTCTGACGCAACTCGGGTTGACCGACGATGAGGTCGCTTTGGCGATCGAAGGCTGGCGCAACAATATCCTTGAGGGCGATGCCGGGTGGTCCCACGTGGCCAAGCTTCGGAAGGTCGCGCGCAACGGATGGGCATTGCTCTTCAAGGTGACCTATGATGACTGCGACCGTGAGATCTCTGTCACCGCCTGCGCCCCGGACTCGAAATCGGAAGATGCTGTCGACGAGGCAGAAAAGTGCCGGAAGCCCAGGGCGGCGAACCATTCGGAAAATGATTGAGCGGCCATGGCTTGCTTGGCGTTGAGGGGTTCGACGGCCATCTCGAAGCCGCCGTCGGGACGGAGTCGTAGGGTCTCGCTGCGGTGAACGAGGTTGCCGCTGAAAGGAGGCGGCGAGGCGCAGGAGGCGGTCAGCGCCGAGACTGCCGCAAGGATGTCCGGCGCCAGCGTCTCAATCTTCGCCCCCATCATTCAGGAACAGGACTGGCGCAATCCCGTCACCCTATCGAAGCGCTCCGGCCTCATTGTGCCGGGACACGGCCAGCTGGATACCGCTCTCCTCATCAGCCGCGCAGCAATCCCCATCGATGAGCCGGACCTCACCACCAAGGCCCACTCGGAGTTGGACCTCAGTTTTGCTAGCGATGAGTGAGAGGCCGTCATGCTTGGGCGAGTTGCTCCAGCGGCTCGATGGCGTCTGCAAGCAATCGTTCGCCCACGACGCGGAGCAGCGCGGGAGTGGGCGGTTGCGATGCGAGAAGACCGTAGGCGCAGGTGTGGAGGGCTTCGTCGAAGTCTTCCTCGTGGTCTTGTTTCAGTAGCTGGCGAACGCCCGGCCCGGCTTGAAGGGCAAGTTCCTGCCATCGGGCGGGAAAGCGCACTTGCAAGGCATCTGCCCATAACCGCGCCCAGGTCAGCAGGGTGTCCTCGTTCTTCCGTTCGGCCAGCAACGCCAAAGCGAGAACGCGTCCGAGGTCCTTGTTGCTGCGCTTGATGCGGCGCCCGCCGATCAGCCCGCTCATCGTCTGTGGACCGATGGCGGGATGGTGCAGCAGATTGGCGAGGGCCATCATTTCCGGGCGCGCGATAGCAATGCCGAACTCCGTGGTGACAGGCTGGTAGTCGGCCAATGAGAGAAAGCCGAAACTGCACAGGCTGAAATGACCGTTGGCCGTGGGCAGGCGGATGTAGCGCTGGCCGAGATCTTCAGGGGACTCCGGCACGGTGAGCAGCTCGATGAACCAGCCCTGCGAGCCGGGCGGCTGAAGCCGGGCCACGGGCAGGTCTTTGTCCGGCGTGTCCGCCGTGCCCGGTGCGGGGAACTCTTCCGTCGGGTGAAAGGTCCAATCGGCGGCGAACAGGCGCTCGGTGACGGCAATGCCTGCAGGAATGGCGCGGATGCGCGGTGACAGCAGGCAGTCGGCGTCCTTCGTGCGGACCTGAAGTGAAGGATTGTCGCCGAAGAAGTAGCAGCCTGCGGCTAGGCTGCCGATGACGACCAGATTCTCCCGGCATTCTCCCGGGATGGCTGCTGCGACCTGTGCCAGAGCTGCGCGAGGTGAGATGAGTTGGTTGGATTGGCTCATCGTGTGGCTGCTTTAGGGGTTAGCGCCTGGAGGAACTCCAAGGCCTGGGATTCGAGCCTCATTTCATGCAGATCAAGCAGGCACTCCACGGGATCGGCCCAGAGGCTGCCGTCGGCATCGGTTTCAGAAAAGCAGTGGGGATAACCCAGCAAATGGATCACCAGACGGGCCGGCTCCTCCCTTCCGGCAGGCTTCAGTGCGGGATCGAGCTGGCGGAGGAAGCCGATGTCCGGCTGGCGGGCGCGACAATGGACGGTCAAATCGAGCCTCGGCGTGCCAATCAAATCCAGTCCCGGATACAGTCGCCGTGCTCCAAGGACTCCAGCGATCGCGATGCCTTCGGGATGGAGCTTATGAAGTCGGGAAACCAATGATTCCACGGATCGCGGCTGGCCCGAGTGATCGGCAAACCGGAGCGTCCGGCGCACTTTGTCAGCGTTAGCCACGAGACGGAACCATTCGTCCTTGGGAAACACTTTCAGCTCCACCCGGCGGTCAGAGTGACGGATGAGGTATCTTTCGAGCTTTTCCAGAGCGGAGGCCACCGTGGGATACGTGCAGCCCGCAGCTTCCCCGAGCCAGCGCGACGTGAGCGGCCCTGCACGCTTGATCCATTGGTTGATGAGGATGCGCAGGATGTCGTAGAACGGCGTGGAACTCCGGGGATGGTGCATGGACGAAGCGACTCCACACTCCCTGGATACCACTTCACTGATGATGCGCTGCATCTCAGCATCGGGATCGGTTGGCACTCCCTGGATGGTGTCCGTCTGATACACACAAATATGGAGTCGTTGTTGGATCTCCGGGCGAAGGACTTTTGCAGCTCGAGCCCATTCCTCGCGTAATCGAGGCAGCGTGATCGCCGAGTCCACCAACACCAAAAATCCCCGAAAGCCGGGCTTTTCACCAAGCAGATACGCCAATTTCATGAGCGCACCACTTAAGGTCCGCCGTGAATCGAGGCCGATTTTCACTTCGACAAGCGCATCACCGACCTCAGCATCCACTTCGTCGTGGCGCTGAATTC